>NZ_CP093384.1:1800000-2019321 GCF_022655055.1 Vagococcus sp. CY52-2
CTTCACGGATACTCGCAATTTTCGCGTCATTTTGAACTATTTCTAATGCTTCTTCACCACACAAATTAAAATAGCTTACTGCCTGTAAAACACTTGGCAATACATCCACCCCACTACCTAAAAGTGTTGCAATTAATGCCCCAACGACGTCTCCCGTCCCTGTGAATTTATCTAATGCCTCAATGCCATTTTGTAGCAAGACAACTTGTGATTGATACACCACTAAATCACTTGGTCCTGTCGCTAGAAAACACGTATTTGGATGGCTTTTAGCTAGTGCTAATAATCCTTCTTCTAATTCTTTCATCGCTAACAAATCTTGGTCTTCTTCTGCTGCATCGACACCTTTTCCATGACTGGCTAAATTGCACAACATTCGCATTTCTGACACATTGCCTTTGACAACAGTTGGTTCAAGAGACAATAACCTGTTGGCGACTTCTTTTCGTACTCTTGAACTAGAGACGCCGACATTGTCTACAACGATAGGGACGTTGCGCTTATGAGCCTCGTCCATAGCTAATACCATAGCGGTTTCTTTTTCTTCTGATAAATGGCCAATATTGATTAACACACCACCTACCTGTTCATATAAATCTGAAAAATCTCGCGTATCTTCTGTCATAATTGGCTTTCCTCCAATGTATAACACACTATTTGCGACCGTTTCACATGTCACTGAGTTCGTAATACAATGCACTAGGGGAGAAGGTATTAGAGGAAAGGGTGTTTGAAATTTATGAGTGAGTAACATGTTGCTCGTCACCTACTTTCACATAAAAAAACATCGCTTGAATTCGTTGAAACGTTGGAACATTCGCTAATTTTTTCATCACGATAAAAGCCAAAAACGAACCAATTACCGCGCCACCAATAAATCTTGGTGTATAGAAAAACCAGTACATACCATTACGACTTCCGGTAAACCAAGCCATCACAGGATAGGATAGTAAGGATCCGATAATTCCTGTTCCTAAAAACTCACCAAACATCGCACTGTAAATTGTTGGATAAATTTTGTAAAAAATACCCGCAAGTAACGCACCAAAAACAGCACCTGTTAAGGCTAGTGGTGGAATCCCTAGAAGCATCATTCGTAATATGCCACAGACAAGTGCCATAATCGTGCCGTAAAAAGGTCCCATTAGCATCACACCAATCACATTCATTACACTAGACATTGGTGCCATCCCCTCGATGCGAAAGAGTGGTGATAACGCCACATCCATCGCAACCATTAGAGATAAAATCAATAGTTTTTTTAAATTAGTACTTTGAGACAGCATCTTTTTCTCCTTCCGGCCATTTTTGATGTGTGTATGTCATTTCCCAAAAAAGGTATTCCATTTGAGCACTCACATAAAAGGCCTCAATCATTTTTTCTTGTTCTTCCTTGTCGCTTTCTTCATACAGTCGATTCAGTAAAGCACATTGATGAGCGACTTCTTCTTTTGATTCTTCACCAGAGTATGTTTCAATCCATCGTTGATACAACTGATGAGGAGAACCTGTCTTAATTAATTCAGTCCCGATTTCTTGATATAACCACGCACATGGTAGTAAACCCGCAACAGCACTATTTGGCGTCCCATCAATTAATTGACGATACATGTGTGACACATAATGATAAGCTGTTGGAGCAATATCAGTATTAGCGATTTCTTCATCTGTAATACCTAGCTCAGTAAAGAAATTCTCTCTAATACTCATCTCACCTTCTTTAAGGTGGTTAGACCCTGTTAGCAACATCTCTTTTACTTCTTCGTCTTCTACTTGTTCTGCTATCAAACGGTGAAGTTTGCTAAAATGCTCTAAGTAGTACCCATCTTGAATCAAGTAATAGCGAAACGCTTCATCAGATAACGTTCCTTCTTGAAGTCCTGCGACAAATGGATGAGTAAAACTTCCTTCCCAATAAGGTGCTGATTTCTCTCGTGCAATTTTTGTAAACATCTTTCTTCCTCCTAAGTAATGATTAATATAAATTGTGATATAACCGTTAATACGCCTAATGTAGCTAAACTTTTAGGACACACTTTATATTGTATGTAATGCGTCCTTTCGCCTTCTTCATCAAATCCTCTTGAAAACATGGCTTCTGTGTAACTATCCCGCCAATGGTTGGCGACAAAAATAACTTTTAAATACATCAATGGCGAATAAAAATGTAATTTTTTCCCACGAAATAAACTGGCTTCTCTTAGTGCCATAATCTCTCGTTGAATCACAGGCATCGCATGTAAAACAACTAAAATGCCATAAACAAATGACGTTGGTAATTTTTTTTGCTCTAAAATTAAGAGTAATTCTTCTAAGTCGACCCCAAATGCAAACACCATGCCAATCGCAGCAAAAGCAAAGGTTCGACTCACTAAAACAAGACCATAATCAGGATTATTTCCATATAGATAAACTGACCAATACGTTCCTAAAGCTGGAATTAATGGAAAAAAAACTAAGCCAAACAACCCAAACCATTTTTTCTTACTAAGAAGATACAAAGCACTGACTAACACAACAAACCAGTTTAATGTCACAGATGAGGTAAATGATAATTCAATAGTCAAAAGTAGTAGTAGCCCGCTTAGCATTAAAGCAGAACTTTTCGTCACTGACATCCTTTATCTCCTCCTCTACCGAATAATCTTGTTGCCATAATTGTTTCTTATCTAAATGCACATGATGCTGACTAACCCCATCAAGCGGTGCCAATCGATGCGAAATAATCATCATATCTTGTCTGTTTGCTTGCCTTTTAAACCAATTAGCAAAATAGCTTGCAGCACGTTCATCTAAACCTGAAAACGGCTCGTCTAATAATAAAAACGGCACATCTAAACTCAACATCGTTAATAATTGAATACTTTTCTTCTGTCCTTCACTTAGATGAAACACGCTTCGATTAAGTAGTGGTTCCAATCCTAAAAACTCAATCGCTTCTTGTCTTTGACGTTTAGCGTCCTCCCACTGATACACACTATAAGTAAATTCTTCAGCTGGTGTGAGTGTCACAAATTGTTTTTCCGCTTCTTGAGTAACTAAGGATAATATCTGATATAGCGTACGGCTTTTTTTAAGCTTTTTATCGTATAAAAACATCTTGCCTTTATAACGATGACATTGTGCTATCGAACGAAACAACGTTGATTTTCCCGTTCCGTTATCTCCTGTAAGTGTCGTGATTCCTTTAGAAAAATGAAAAGAATCTTGACTTAGTAGCTCGCGCTTATTCTGTTTGTATCTGACATCCTCTAATCTTAAAATGCCATCCATAGATGCTCTATGATCCGTCAAGAGCACATTTGTCTGCTCTTGCTTTAAAAGAGCTACTGGAATTTTTTGTAATACTTGATTATCTAGTGTCACCCATGTATCAACCACATCAACATAATCATTAAAATCATGGTCGCAAATAATAATTGTTTTACCTTGATTTTTTAATTGCTGTAACTGTTGAATTAATAATTTTCTTGTTTTAGGATCAATACTGGCAAACGGCTCATCTAGTAATAAAAATGGGCTTTTCATCGCTAGTAAAACAGTCAATGCTGCTCGTTGCTTTTCCCCACCTGATAAAGTTGATAACTGTCTATCTAATAATTCTGTCGTATCTGCTAATAAAACAGCCTCGTGCATTTGTTCCGTGATATCACTAGGTTTTGTTTGCAGATTTTCTAACACAAAAATAATTTCACGACGTAGTGTTTTCATTGTAAATTGTTGCCCTGGATTTTGAAACATCATGCCAATCTGTCTAGCCTTATCAGACATACTCGCTTGTGTTAGACTCTTGCCATCAACGGTGATTGTACCTGAATATGGCACATCAGCAAATCCAGCAATGGCTTTTAATAATGTTGATTTACCACTACCACTGGCACCAGATAGCAAAATAAATTCATGAGGAGAAAAAACAAAGTCAACCTGACGTAACACCTCTTTATCGCCACGTTTAATCGTCAACTCACTTAATTCTATTCCTCTCATTCGTTTACTACCGAAAGCTCTTGTGAACGGTTATAAAGCTTCATGACCATTGACACCACAACAACGCCAAAGAACGTCACCGATAAAAACCGCACAGCAAGAAGTGATAAAATCATTCCAATTGAATACGTTCCATAACCAAATTTAAAAAATTCATACACAAAACTTAATAAGGTTGTTCCAATCGCCCCGTAAAATAATGGCACGATATCATACCGTTTGTATCCTGTAACCATAAATCCTAGTTCTGTCCCTAGCCCTTGGAAAAAACCTGAAATAAGAACACCTGGGCCAAAATACGTGCCATATAACATCTCTGCTAGTGCAGCCAACATTTCTCCTAAAATTGAACTTCCCTTTCTAGGAATTAATATCCCTGCCATTGGTGCAGCCATTGTCCATAAACCAAATAATAGTTCATTAGCAAAAGGGCTTAACCCAAGGGGCGTTAATACAGCTGATAAGCCAGCATATAAAAACCCAGCTCCCATAAATACACCACCAAATAAAAAAGCTAATAATGCTAATAATACAACCTGACGCAACGTCCATTTTTCCTTCATTTTACTCATCCTCCTATATCTTACCTACACCTTATTATTGTGTTAAATTAAACGACAAAAAACCTCCTTTTTCTCATTAAAAGAAACAAAGGAGGTAGGGTTAATCTGATTCATTACAACATTTATCGACACTCATCCAAATAAAAAAGCCCGTCCAAATAAATTGGATGGGCGTAAATAGACCTAGGTTCAATGTTTTGTCATAAATGACACATTTCTCTTCGCCAGTACTAACTGGAGCAGATTCCATGGGTATAATCTCAGCTTTACGCACCCCAAATGTTTCTCGTATTCAATTCCACTCAAATATAACACGCTTTCATGCAATAGCCAACCATTCTCACAAATCTTTATAAATATGGTTGGATAAAAAAAGACTGGGTCAAGTAGACTCAATCTTCTAATTCTCTGGTATATCTGTGACAAACTCAATTGCATCAAGTTTAAATAAATCTGTTAACAACTCATTTACTACTTTAAATACTTCATCATCTGATTCATAAGTAGGTTTGACTTCTTTTTCGATTTCTTGATTTTTAAAACGTAGTCCTTGATATGTCTCAAATACATCGACACTGTTGTTTGATGTTTCAAACACATCATAATCACCTGTTACATCATATTCTTGACGTTCTTTATAACCATGCTCTCTCACAATTGGGCGAAGAAGTGACACAACATCTAAATTCGGAATCCCAATCATTTTACCTGAGAATTCTACCTCATAAGTAGCGGTAGCAGTTGTTGGGCAGACATTACATCCACCATGCACGATTTCAGTTGTACAATGTATTATTGCTTTTTCCATATTTATCACACCTTTGAGTTTACTGTTATTTAACTAACTCAATTATAACATATCCTTCCATTATTTTAACGGAAGGCATAAATAATTTCAGTCATACCAAACATCATGAAATAAAAACCGACTAAAAAGCTTAATGTTAAAGCAGATGATACTGGATTTGCTAAAAGTATGAATCCTACAATCACACCTAAAATATTAATAACGATTGAGAACCAATAGTAACCTGTATTCAAATTTTTTAAAGCATTTGAACTAAATAAACCGACTAATGAATCAATTAAAAACCAAATAGCAAACACAAATGGTAGAGCCACAACACCTGCAGAGATATTAAATAATAAAAAGATACCAACAATGATATCAAAAATACCAACTACTATTGGCATTGTTGCAGAAAAACCTATAAGTTCTCTCACTTTCTTTCTTAAAAATAATTCAAAAATACCTTTAATAATAGCAAACATTCCAAAAACTACAACGATTGCCACTAAATTTCCAGCAGGATCTTGAAACGACGCCAACGATGCAAAGATAAACAAAATTCCTAATAAAAATGAGGACCAATCAAATCCATTTTTTTCATTTGACATAATAACTCTCTTCCCTTCTTAAAATATTATTCTCAATACAATATTATTCTTTAATCATATAAATCGCAAGAAATAGTACCTTATTTATTAATAAATAATATTTTTCTTCTTAATTTAATCACTAATAGCCACTAACCTTATTTCCCGTACATTTGAGTACATAGAAAGCTCTTCTATCACATCAGCATATGTAAGAGTTTTAGGTAAATCAATCGTATAAACATTTTTATAATATTTTTCACCTTCGATAATTTGAACTTCAAATGTAACATCTTCTATTTCAATTTGACGTACTTCAAAATATTGATGAATAAAATCTTTTGTTTCTTTTCTATGCACGTATTGAATTTCTAAATTATTTACTTTAGAAACTGTAATAATTTGCTTCACTAATGATAACGAAAACATGATTGATATAAATCCTAATATTGTGACCAAATAAAAACCCATCCCCAAACCAATACCAATTGCAGCACATGACCATAATGATGCTGCTGTTGTCAAGCCTGTAATACGTTGCCTTGTTACAATAATCGTTCCTGCTCCTAGAAATCCTATACCACTTACCACTTGTGCAATTAATCTCGACTGATCAAATTTTACAATATGCGCAATATCTGGATTCTCTTGCACAAGTCTTATGGCTTCATGAGCTATCTCTTGTTGAATCAACGCAATAATGGTTGCCCCTAAACAAACTAATATATGTGTCTTCATCCCTGCTGGACGGTTTTTTTGTTCTCTTTCATACCCAATAGTACCTCCCATTACAATGGATAGCCCCAGCCTTAAAACTGTTTGAGCAAGTGACAACAATGTCATAATGACCCCTCCTTTTTCATCTTACTTTCTATTATACCATTTCAGTATCCCCTTTCATTTTTAATAAAATAACAAAAAATATTATTTAAAATGACAACAATATTTTCTACATTTTTTCTTTTATACCTGTCTTAATTAACCACCAATTCATTGGATATGCTGTACAAAATCCAACCAACATAGCCACTTGCATCATTAACCAAAAAACAGGAGTGGTTGGTAATACTTCTCCTCCAAAGAAATGAGGAAAAAGACTTAATTGGCACAACGCAACAGTAGCATACATCCCTATTTGCCAACAAGATAACGATAAGGTATCTGCTTTTATCGCAGCTATAATCCCTTCTTTTCTACTTAAGTGCTTCATCGGAACAATCGCAAAGTACTGGAAACTTACTCCAATAATCAGAGCCAAAATAAAAGCTAGAACAAATCCTGAAAATAATTTATGAGAGAAAATAGTTGGGTACCCCCCCACAACATACAATGCTGGAAAAAAATATAGCAGCCACTCAATAATTAAATCTGCTAAACTACATCCAGCTCCACAATGACATGTCCCAATAAAAACAGATACTGCCATTGACTTACTTGATGAATCCATATTCATAGAATCACCCATTTTCATTTTTTCTAACGAGTGGTTTTCACCCCACTTTTTATAAGCCAAGACCCAGATAAACGACCCAAATAAAGCAGTTAATGGCCAAACAATCGTCATTATTTTCATTTTTTGTGGGTGTTTTTTCACGTCTAATGCAATATAAATAAAAGAAATACCTGCTAAAAATAAACTAATCCAAGCCAAAATAGTTAACCAATATGGTATAGCTACCATGATACTACCTCCTTAACGTGATTTAATTTTAGTATAGAAAGATTCCTCGAAAAAAATGTGATGTTCTAATGATTTTAATTATAGAAATGTCAAAATATTATTTCATAATAAACTAAACTGTTTTATAATAAACCCTAGTCATTTACTGACTTGGAGGAGAAAATATGAAAAAATTATTAATGATTATATTAGGGATTGTCATAAGTTTACTAAGTACCGTATTATTACTTATTGGCTATCTTTCAATCAAAGAATATAAACCTAGAGAAGTTGAAACAGTGACAACTACTAAAGGGAAAAACATGTTGCAACAACAGACTGACATCTCACTGCTCACACTAAATATTGGTTATGGTGGCTTATCCAGCTCTGAAGATTTTTTTATGGATGGCGGGAAAAATATCCAACCTAAATCTAAACAACTCGTCGAAGAAAATTTAGCTGGAATTACAACAATGTTAAAAGAGCATCCTTCTGATATGTATTTATTACAAGAAGTGGATTTAGATTCAAAACGCTCATACCATATAAACCAAAAAGAATCGCTGTCTAATGCGCTTCATATGCCAAGTACATTTGCGTATAATTTCAATGTACCATACGTCCCATTCCCTATCCCACCGATTGGTAAAGTAGAAAGCGGAATCGTCACGATGACTAACGCAACTATGAGTGAAGCCAAACGCATTGCGCTACCTAATCCTTTTTCTTGGCCTATTCGTATGGCTAATTTAAAACGTGCACTACTTGAAACAAGATTTCCTATAGGTGGCAGTGATAAAGAGTTAGTTGTCTTTAATTTACATCTGGATGCTTATGATAATGGTCAAGGAAAAATTGAACAAAGTAAACTTCTAAAAAAAGTACTTGAAGAAGAGTATGATAAAGGAAATTATGTCATTGCTGGAGGAGATTTTAATCAAGTCTTTGAAGGTACTCAATCATTCCCTCAAACAGGGCAAAAAGGATGGAAGCCTGGAAGTATTAGTTCAACTGATATTCCTGATCATTTCTCTTTTTCATATGATGATACCCATCCTTCAGTCAGAGTATTAAACCATGCGTTTACTGGTGATTATGAATCCTCTCAAGTCTATGTAATTGATGGATTTATCATATCAGACAATATCAATACTAAGCAAACCAATACCTACGATTATCAATTTAGATACACAGATCATCACCCTGTTCAGATGACCTTTCAATTAAAAGAAAAAACCAACTAGTTCCGGCTAGTTGGTTTTCTTTGTCGTTTTATCTAACTCTCTCTAAAATGCGTTCAATATTCATTGTAACGAATTCGTCATCTTGAATCCCACTCACATATGACTCATGCGATTTTTCTTCAAGTAAGCTTCTTAGCTCTTTTTCATAACGTTTAATTTGTGGTGCAAGTAAAATCACATCATAATGTTGTTGTGACAATTTTGCTTCCACACGTTGAACTGGTGCATAATCAACATCATAGTTTAAACCATGCTCTTTTAAACTCTCTAACATTTTTGAAACAAATAACGAGGCACTAATACCTGACTCACAGATAAATAAAATACTTTTTTCCATGTCATTCACCTTTTATAATTTTTTAACTTTAACAGGCTGACCAGTTTTCAGAGATTCGTTTGCAGCAAAAGCTAAACGTTGTGCCATGATACCATCTTCGTACGTCACAACAGTATCTGTGTCATCTTTAATCGCTGTTAAGAATTCTTCAACTTCTTTAATATATGCATCATTATAACGCTCTAAGAAAAAGTGAAGTGGTTTTTGGCTATGAACACCGGACTCATCTGATAACACAACATTATTCACTAGCTCATTTTCTGCTTGAGACGCACCTTTTGAACCAAATGCTTCTAAACGTTGGTCATAGCCATACACTGCTTGACGACTGTTACTAATCACACCTAGACACCCATTTTCAAAGGTTAATGTCACAATTGCTGTGTCAACATCAATACCTTCTAATTCTGGATTAACTAATGCATCCCCTGTAGCATAAACTTCTTTTACTTCACTACCTGTGATAAAACGGGCCATATCAAAGTCATGTATCATCATATCAAAAAATAGACCGCCTGACGACTTAACATAAGACAAAGGTGGTGCTTCTGGATCACGTGAGTCAATACGTAATAACTGAATATCTCCAATAGATCCATCTTGAACGTGTTTTTTAACTTGTGCAAAATTACGATCAAAGCGACGATTCACTCCTAATTGAAATTTAACACCAGCTTCTTTCACAATATGATAGGTTTCAACTGTTTCTTCATCAGAAAAACTAATTGGTTTTTCACAGAAAATATGTTTTTTCGCTGCCGCAGCTTTTTTAATTAACTCAACGTGTGTATCTGTTGGCGTACAAATAAATACTGCATCTATTTCATCATCATTAAAAATTGTATCAAAATCCGACACTAATGGTACACCATATTCTGCTTCAAATGTTGGCATGTTATCTGCAAAAATATCTGCGACTGCTTTTACTTTCACACCTGGCATTTGTACCAAGTTTTTCGTGTGAAGTTTTCCAATACGTCCGCCACCAATTACACCTACAACTAATTCTTTTGTCATATCATTCATCCCCTAATTCTTTTATCTAGCAATCCCCAATGGAGAAAACATTAAATATGTTAAAACAACTACTAAAACGGTAATCACACTCACTAATTTTGTATGTTTCCAAGGTGTGATATCTACTTTTGTATTAAAGACTTTCAATTCAAAATCACCATCTGGTTTCAGTTTTGAAACCACAAACATAACAAGCATATCTAAGAAAAATAGCACACTTAACACATATAGAAAATGCACATCTTTTAATACAACTTTTGATAACGCATACAAGATAATATGTAAGTAAATCGTTACTTTTGCTGCAAAGGCTGTTGCTTTTTTAGAGTAAAATGCTAATAGAATAATTACCAACAAAGGCATATTATACAATCCATTAAACTCTTGTACAAATTGATACAATCCTGCTGGTGCAAATGAAATCAATGGTGAGATAAAGATAGATAATAACCCAATTGCAATCGTAATTTTTTTCCCAAAACGCGTGATATCATGATCTGTTGCTTGTTTATTGAAAACAGGCTTATAAAAATCAAGCGATAATAATGTTGAGGTCGCATTTAACGCTCCTGAGAATGACGATAAAATCGCCCCAAAAATAACCGCTGCAAACACGCCATAAATCATCTCTGGTAAGACATGTGTCACAAGTGTTGGGTACGCCTCATCAGGCATCCCCATTAATGCATCACCAAAAATATTTCTCGCCACAATTCCTGGAAATACTAAGAATAATGCACCAAATACTTTAAAGAATCCTACAAGGAATACGCCTTTTTGTGCTTCAGCTAAGTTTTTTCCAGCTAACGCTTTTTGGACAATCATCTGATTGGTACACCAGAAATATAAATTATTAAACATCATGCCTGTTAATAGCGTTGGCCAAGGAACAATCGCTGAATCAATTGAACCAACAGAATTTAGTAACCAAGGTGTGTTATCCACAATGTGATCAATTCCTGCAATGAAACTACCATTACCAAGCATTGTAACGCCAATTGTCGGAATCAGTAGACCACAAGCTAGTAAACCAAAGCCATATACTGTATCACTGTAAGCACTTAGGCGTAACCCCCCAATAAGTAGGTACAAAATCCCAATAACACCAATAGCTAGTGAAACGACAATGATTGACGTAATAGGACGAATACCCAACAGTTCATCAATCCGAAAAATTTTATTAAATACTAATGATCCTGAATACAACACTACTGGTAAAAAAGATGTGATATATGTAATAATAAATAATGCTGAAATAATTCGCTTAATTTGTGTATCATAACGTATTTCAATAAAATCAGATACGGTATTAATCCCATATTTCAAATACTTCGGTAAGAAAACGGACGCTAACATAACGATTGCGATGGCTGAAGTGACTTCCCATGCCATAACTTCCATTCCCGCGACATAACTTTGTCCATTCTGACCGACAATTTGCTCTGTTGATAAATTTGTCATAATAATCGAACCAGCAATCGGTAGGGCAGTCAAACTTCGACCACCCATAAAGAATCCTTCTGCCCCATCAACATTGACGCCACGTGAGCGTTTATAAGCAAATAACCACACACAACTAATAATGACAACAAAACTTAAAATAGAAAATAGATTCATGACCGTCTCCCTTTATTACAGTTTCGTAACTGATTTGATGTATTCACGAGCATTTTTGGCATAAATAAACGGATTCGCTTTGGCTGGATCTTGTTCTGCCTCTACGACAATCCATCCTTCATAACCATCTTTTTCAATTTCTTGCCAAATTGGTGTAAAATCAATCATGCCATCTCCAGGAACAGTGAACACACCTTCTTTAACACCTTTTAAGAAACTAAATGAGTTTGTTTTAACTTCTTCCATTTTTTCCTTACGAATATCTTTAAAGTGAATATGTTTAATACGGTCTTTGTGTGTTTGATACACTTCAATCGGATCTTCGCCTGAGAAAACTAAGTGACCAGTATCATATAATAGTGACACTTTTTTAGGATCTGTCTCAGCCATCAAACGATTGATTTCATCAGTTGTTTGGACACCTGTCCCCATATGGTGGTGGTAAACAATAGACATGTCTTTTTCATTTGCCAACTCGCCTAATTTATCTAACCCACTTGTTAACTTTTGCCATTCTTCTTCACTGAATTCAGGTTTTTTATCAAAAACAGGTGTCTCCATTTGACCTTGTACACTATGTCCTTGTTCTGACACAACGATGACTTTTGCTCCCATTGCATGCAAAAAGTCACGATGTAACATAAAAGCCTCTTCTGTTTCTTCAAATGGTTTGGTTGTTAAAAAAGCACTAAACCAGGCACTAGCTACTGATAATCCACGTGGTTCTAAGTAACTTTTTAATTCTTCTGGATTTTTCGGATATTTGTTTCCAATTTCTGTTCCTGTGTACCCTGCTAATGCCATTTCACTGATACATTGTTCAAACGTATTTTCCTTACCTAATTCCGGCATATCATCATTTGTCCAAGCGATTGGTGCAATCCCTAACTTAATAATTGTCATAGTATCCTCCTAGCTCAAAAAAAGAGCGCTTTCTTTGTTTTTAAAAGAAATATAGCTAACACCTTTATTTAGCTAGCTATATTCCCAAACCTTAATACTTCCACGCTTTTTCTAACTTTTGTTCTCGTTGTTTCCATGCTTGTGTCACATTAGGATTATCTGATACTTCTGATACTCCAACATTCCACCAACCACCATATCCATCAGTCATGGTTTTTGGTAATACTTTAATGTCAATCAATGTTGACACTGTTTGTTTTTTTGCATCTTCTAATGCGGCAACAAGTTCCTCTCGTGTGTTAACACGATACACTTTTGCTCCATATCCTTTTGCAACCATCGCATAATCAATTGCCATAATTTGATTATCAGCATCGCGTAATTCACAGTTGAAACTTCCACCACCATTAGACATTTGTAAATTATTAATACAACCATATCCAGCGTTATCAAACAAACAAATATTAATTTTTTGTTTGTACTGTAGGGCTGTTACTAACTCTGTATGTAACATCAAGAAACTACCATCGCCTAATACAGCATAGACTTCTTGATCTGGGTTAGCTAATTTTGCTCCTAAAGCGCCTGCCACTTCATACCCCATACATGAGTAACCATACTCTAAATGATATGTATTGACTGTATCTGTTTCCCACAATCGTTGCACATCTCCTGGTAAAGAACCCGCTGAAGCAACGACAACACTGTCATCTGCTACTGTATCATTTAGTGTGATTAACGCATTGGTTTGGGTAAATTCTGTTCGCAACACATCGGCATAATCATTCATGATTTCTTGTGAAAAATGATCCGCAATTTCTGCTTTAAATGTTTCTCTATTAAAGACAATATTATGTAAACGTTGGCGTTCTTCTTGCCATTCTTTGTGCCATTCTTCTAACTCATAACCATAACTGGCTTTATAATCATCCAAATGTTGACTAAACCATTCTAAACTAGCTTTTGCGTCACCTACTACTTGTAGTGCATCAAATTTATAGGCTTGTACTCGACTCACATTGATATTAATAAAACGTGTTTTATCATAATTAAATGCTGTCTTTGATGACGTGGTAAAATCGGTATAACGAGTTCCAATACCAATAACTAAATCAGCTGAGTCAATTGCTTTATTGGCTGCTGATGTGCCTAAGATACCTGTTCCTCCTAGGTTATAAGTAAAACTATTTGGAACAGTTGATTTTCCAGCATGCGTTTCAACTAATGGGATATTATGTTGCGTTGCAATCTGTTGGATTACCTCACCAGCACCAGAATATCTCGCACCGCCACCCACAATCATCACTGGACGTTTGCTTTCTTTGATTCTATCTAGTGCATCATTCAAGGCTCTTTCAACAGGACTTGTACGATCTAAATAGTGAACACGTTTTTTAAAAAATGACGCATCGAAATCAAATGCTTCCCCTTCAGTATCTTGCGGTAAACAAATTGTGGCTGGCCCTGCCGTTGCAGGATTCGTCATCACTTCAAATGCTCGAATTAACGCAGACATCAACTGCTCAGGACGTGTTACACGGTCCCAATATCGTGATACTGCTTTGAACGCATCATTTGTTGTTAGTGAAATACTAGATTCATGCTCTAGTTGTTGCAACACTGGATCTGGTTGACGTGTCGCAAAAGTATCTGCTGGTAAAAATAAAACAGGAATATTATTTGCATGCGCTGTTGCGGCTGCTGTAATCATGTTTGCTGAACCAGGTCCAGCTGAAGCTGTCACAGCATAAATTTTTTGTCGTTTCATTTGTTTGGCATAAGCAATCGCAGCATGCGCCATCCCTTGTTCGTTTTTACCTTGCATTATCTTTAAATGCCCTGGATTTTCTTCTAGAGCATGACCTAGGCCTAAGACATTACCATGTCCAAAAATATTAAATACTCCCTCAACAAAAGGTGTTTCTACACCATCAACATAGATATATTGTTGATTTAAAAACTTAACTAATGCTTGTGCTGTTGTTAATCGAATTGTTTCTCTCATTAGCTTACTTCCTTTTAGTTTGATTGTTCTTCCATTAACGCTTCAATTTGTTCTACTGTTGGCATGGCTTCAGATGAGCTATGTTTACTTACCACGATGGCTGCTGAGGCACTACCATATTGCAATGCTTCTTGAATTGTTTTCCCTTTAGTTAAGGCATATAAAAAGGCTGCAGCGTAAGAGTCTCCTGCTCCAAATGTTTTTAATACATTTGATTTATACGCTTTACCACGGAATGTTTCGCCCTCTTTTGTATAAGCATATGACCCTTCAACACCATGTTTAATCACGATTAATTCAGGCTCATGTTGGAATAAATACGCGACTGTTTTATCGTTATTTCCTTCTACTACATTCTCCAACATATTAAATTCATCACGTGTTCCAATCACGACATCTGATTGTTCAGCTACGATTGAGTAGTAAACAGATACTTCTTCAGCATTTTTCCATGTATAAGGACGATAGTCTAATTCAAACACCACTTTGACATTATTTTTTCGTGCTAATGCAACTGACTTTAATACGGCTTCACGGCTAGGACTTTGTGCTAAACCTGTTCCTGATACAACTAACATTTTCGCTTGTTTGATGTAGTCTTCACTGACTTCATTTGGCTCTAAATATAAATCAGCCACATCATCACGGTACATTAAAATACTACATTCTGACGGACTAAGAATTTCAGTAAAAGCCAACCCTGCTTTATGTCCATCTTTATCTATTGCCATTTGGCTTGTATCAATTCCAACTTCTGACATGTAATTTGAGATAAATCTTCCGTGTTGATCATCAGGAATTTTCCCAATAAATCCACAAGATAATCCTAATTTTGATGCACCAATTGCAATATTGGCTGGAGATCCTCCAACGTATTTACTAAATGTTTCTGTTTCTTCCATTGGACGATTGTACTCCACTGCATTTAAATCAATACACGCTCGGCCAACAGCAATTAAATCATAAGTTGTCATAATTAAACTCCTTTTTATTAGTCTCTATTTAAAATCCATTCGTGATCTTTGTCATTATGAAACTGCCATTTTTTGATTGGCCCTGCCATAATATTTAAATAATAACCATCGTATCCATCAGGGACTGATACTGGATGATAACCTTTTGGTACTAACACCACATTTTCATGTTCTACAGTCATGGTTTCATCTAATGAACGATCATCTGTGTATACACGTTGGAATACAAAGCCTTTTTTAGGGTTCATTTCATGATAATAAGTTTCTTCCAAGAAGGATTCATGTGGTAAATTATTTTGATCGTGTTTATGAGGGGGATAGCTAGACCAGTTACCACTATCTGTATACACTTCAACCACAATTAATTTATCTGAAATGGGACTTTGATCATCCATAATATTGTGAACAGTACGTTTGTTTTGATATTTTCCACGATGTTCTACTGAATTATCAGATGCTTTAATTAAAGTCGTTGGTAATATTTTATTACTTGGAGCATAGGCAATTAATACTCTAGCATCCTCATTGGTCGTAATATCGAACGTTTTACCACTTGAAACATAAACACTATCCGTTGGAACTCTATCAAAGACATCTTGACGATTCCCAATTTGTTTAAATGAGTCTTCCCCAACTATTACATCAATTTTCCCTGCCATCACGACAATGCACGCTTCTAAATTCGTTAATTCTTCTGTGTAAATACCACCTTTAGATAGGTTTAACACGCGCATTTCAATATAGCGTAATCCGTCCGCCTCACGCGTCACGTGATGGCATTCCACCACGTGTTCAGAAAGTTCTTTTTTATATGGACGTCGTTTTAGCTCAACCATTTTGTTTCCTCCCTTTACACATCACTACGTGCGTAACGTGCTGTTACGACTTTATTACGTGTATAGAAATCTACTCCAGCTTTCCCATTTGCTGGTAATGTCCCGTAGAATGATGATTTCCATCCTGAGAACGGGAACATTGCCATTGGAGCAGGAACGCCTAAGTTAATACCTAACATTCCAGCATCAATGTTTTCTCTAAAGAAGCGAATAGCCGAAGCATTATTCGTAAAGAGGCAAGCACCGTTAGCAAACTCTGATGCATTTGCAATAGAAATCCCTTCTTGTAAATCCTTAATTTTCATAATAGATAACACTGGAGCAAATAATTCATCTTTCCAAATAGTCATGTCTGTTGTCACACCTTCAAAAATAGTTGGTCCAACAAAGAATCCCGCCTCATCTAGTTGCTCACGACCGTCACAGATTAAATTAGCACCTGCTTCAACGCCTTGCTCGATATAGTTTAGTGTACGATCTAAGTTTTCTTGACGAATAACTGGGCCCAAAAATACGCCATCATCTAATCCATTGCCCATCTTGATATCTTTTGTGGCTTTTGTTAATTCAGCCATGAATTCATCATAGATACCTTCTTCTACTGTTACCACTGCAGCTGCCATACAACGCTCACCAGCTGAACCAAACGCGGCACTTACAATAGCAGGAATACTGTCTTTAAGATTGGCATCATTTAAAACAATCGTGTGGTTTTTAGCTCCTGTTAGTGATTGAACACGTTTTAAGTTTTTAGAACCTTCTGTATAAACATATTGTCCAACTGGTTGTGACCCAACAAATGAAATCGCTTTGATATCTGGGTGTTGTAATAAACCGTTTACAACATCATGTGCTCCAAAAACTACATTAAATACTCCTTTAGGTAAACCAGCTTCTTCTAATAAGCTCACCACTTTTTCCATTAACATTGGCGCTTTTTCAGATGGCTTCAATACTACTGTGTTTCCTGTAGCAATGGCCATGGGGAACATCCAAAATGGTACCATCATCGGAAAGTTGAATGGCGTTATTCCACCAACTACTCCGATTGGGTATTTATAAACACTTGCTTCAACATCTGTTGCGATAGAAGATAAATTATCCCCCATCATTAAAGTTGGTGCTCCAGCAGCAAATTCTACATTTTCAATACCACGTTGAACTTCACCATATGATTCAGATAAAGCCTTTCCATTTTCTAACGTAACTAATTTTGCTAACTCATCTTTGTTTTCAATTAATAATTGATGAAACTTATATAAAATTCGTGCACGTCTTGGTACAGCAACCTCTTTCCATGTTTGAAATGCTTCTTGTGCGACAGAGGCTGCATGGTCTAAATCCTCACGGGTTGATAACGGAACCTCACACATTACTTCTTTTGTTGCAGGATTCACTACTGTTTCGTATGTGGTTGTTTGGCTTTCTACCCACTCACCATTTATATAATTTTTTAATTTTCTAATTGACATTCATACCCCTCCATAGATTTACTTAAAACATACCATTTAAATTGTTACATCTTGGTTGTTTTGGTTAACTTTGATTTAATATTACCTTTAATTTAATCAACAGTCAATATTTTTTGTTAATTTTATAATAATAACTGGTAATTAAAACATAATTTGATTAACTATTGATAAACTTATGTATAGGTGATATGATAAAAAAAATGACAGAAAGTGGAGAATACTTATGAAAGAGAAACGATTTGAATTAATGAAACAATATATTTTAGATCACAGCCATGTGAGCTTAAAAGAATTGGAAGAGGAATTCAACGTATCCATGAATACTATTAGACGAGATGTCAATAAGATACTCAAAGACTCACGTTTTGAAAAAGTTTACGGCGGTGTTAGTGTAAAAGAGGGGACTCTTGTTGATTTTGAGTATCGAAACGTTGAAAATAAGGAAGATAAAAAAGCCATCGCACAAAAAGCGGCTTCTTTTATTGAGTCAGATGACTTAATCTATATTGATTCTGGTACTACAACGAAATATATCCTAGATTATGTAGATGAAAACATTCCTCTTACGATTATTACCAATAGTTTAGATGTTGTATTAAAAGCTGAAAAATTAAGAAAAGCAAATATTTTTCTGATTGGTCATATTTTTAAGAAGCCTACCCGTTCATTTGTTGGAGTAGAAAATGACGAATTATCTGTTAAATACAATATTACAAAAGCATTTATGGCAGCAACAGCTGTTTCTATCAATAGTGGCTTAATGAATTCTGACATTATGGAATACGAGATCAAGCGACAAGTCATTGATAAAGCGGATAAAATCTTTTTACTAGCTGATGAAACAAAATTTGATCATTCGACTTTATTAACTTATGCAGATTTGAGTGCTGTCGATCTATTAATTACAAATAAGAAATTTACTGATCCATACTCTTCTTATTTTGTTGAGCATAATATTGACGTTTTACATTCATATAAATAATAAAAAACGATAAAACCTATCAAGGCTTTATCGTTTTTTATTTACCCATCATAATCTTCCATTAAATCTTTAAACAATCCGTAAACAAATTGATTTGGATTAAAGGCTTCTAAATCAGTGATTTTCTCTCCTAATCCAACTAATTTTACTGGTAAATGTAATTCATTTCTAATAGCTAAGACAATCCCACCTTTAGCTGTTCCATCTAGCTTAGTTAAAACTATCCCTGTCACATCTGTGGTATTTTTAAATTCTTTTGCTTGAATCAGTGCATTTTGCCCAGTTGTTGCATCTACTACTAATAACACTTCATGAGGAGCTGAAGGGTATTCACGCTCAATGATACGCTTCATTTTTTCTAATTCTTTCATTAAATTGACTTTATTTTGTAAACGCCCTGCCGTATCCACTAACAAAATATCATAATGCTCATTTTTCATTTTTTCTACTGCATCATACACAACAGCAGCTGGATCACTACCTGCATTATGCCGAACCACATCAACATCAGCACGTTCTCCCCAGACAACTAATTGATCAATGGCTCCAGCTCTAAAGGTATCAGCTGCTGCTAACAACACTTTTTTTCCTTCGTCTTTGTATCGTTTAGCCAGTTTTCCAATACTTGTGGTTTTACCCACGCCATTTACACCAACAAATAACATAATGGTTGGACTATCTTTTTGAATATTTAAATCATTGTTTTCTTCAACGCCCTCAGCTTCATAAATCTCAACTAATTTTTCGATAATTGTCGCTTGAACATCTTTTTTCTTTTTAACATTTTTTAATTTCACTTCTTCTTGCAACTCATCAGAAATACGCATTGCCGTTTCAAACCCGACATCAGCAGAAATCAATGCTTCTTCTAAATCTTCAAAAAATTCATCATCAACCATTCTAAAGTTAGCAAATAATTCATTCATGTATTGACCAAAAGATCGTCTTGATTTTTCTAATCCTTTGTCATATTTTTGAACGGTATCTTGTGGTTTTTCTTCAATCACCACTTCTTTGACTACTTCTTTTTTTGGTTCTTCTTGTTTTGAATCAATGATCTCTTCAACCGTTACATCTTCCTTTGGTTCTTCTACAACCACAGTTTCTTTGGCATCAAGACTATCTTCTTTATCTATTTTTTCAATGCTTTGTTCTAATTCCTCGACGATCTCTTTTTTTGGTGTTTCTTCAACTTTTTTCTCACCAAGAACTGCCTTTTTAATCTTATCAAAAAATCCCATGTCACTGCCTCCTACTCATTAATTAACACAAATTTTTCAACGGCATGCGCCACGCCATCTTCTTGGTTACTTTTCGTAACAAATTTAGCAATGTCTTTCACACCTTGACTGCCGTTTTCCATCACAACACCTAACCCAGCATACTCAATCATTGAAAAATCATTTTCTTCATCACCAATTGCCATCACTTCTGATTGTTTAATCCCTAAATAATTTGCCAATTCATCAATGCCAGCAGCTTTACTCGCTTCTTTATGGATAATTTCTAATAAATTGTCACGTGATTTCATGATATTAAACTCTTCTAATAACTCTTTTGGTAATTGGGCTAATTTTTCATCCAAATAACTTGTTTCAACGGCTACAACCATTTTGTTAAACAAACGATTTTTATCCAATGTATCAAGTGTCGCATGCTCCACCTTAAGTAGTGGATTCATACTTTCATAAATAGAAGTGTAAGGTTCTTTAGCAGTTTCTAAATGAATAACCGTATCCACTGAAATAATATCTAACGGTAAATTTAATGACATCATCACGTTAGCCACTCGACTCACTTCGTCAAAAGATAAAGAATGAGCTAATAGCGTCTCGCCAGTATCATTTTTTTGCACAGAACTACCATTAAAGGTGATACTATAGTCCCCTTCATCTCTTAACTCAAGCCTATCCAAGTAAGGCTCAATTGCAAATAATGGGCGTCCCGTACAAATGACAACCTTTACTCCTTGTTCTTTCGCTTGAGTTAACACTGTTTTATTTTTATCAGAGATTTTTTTATCATCAGTTAATAATGTGCCATCTAAATCAATCGCAATCAACTTAATCATGTTATGTCTCCTATCTATTTTAATGTGGTTTCTAATTTTTCCATCTCTTCTAAGTGTACGGAAACAATCTTCGATACACCAGATTCTTGCATTGTGACCCCATATAATACTTTAGCAGATTCCATCGTTCCCTTACGATGAGTAATCACAATAAATTGTGTCGCATCACCAAAATGACGTAAATAATTACCAAAACGTGTCACGTTTGCTTCATCTAATGCTGCCTCTACCTCGTCTAAAATGCAAAATGGGATAGGTCTTGCTTGAATGATAGAAAATAGCAGAGCAATAGCTGTTAAGGCTCTTTCTCCTCCTGAAAGTAAACTCAATTGCTGTAATTTTTTACCTGGTGGTTGAGCCACAATGTCTATCCCTGTATGCAGTAAATCTGTTTCATCACTCAAAATTAAATCAGCATGTCCTCCACCAAACATCTTAGGAAATACTTGACGGAATTCTTCACGAATGTCACAAAATACTTCATGAAATTGCTTCATGACTAACATATCCATCTCATCCATTGTTTCTTTCAATTCATCTTTCGCTAAATTCAAATCATCACGTTGGCTCGTTAAAAAGTCATAACGCTCCAATATATCATCATGTTGAGCAATAGCCGAAATATTAACAGGTCCTAAGTCAGCTACTTTTCTTTTTAACTCTCTAATGTTTTGACTCACGCTTGCTACGTTTTCAATGATGAAAGAACGCTCTTTTGCTGCCTCAAACGTTAAACTATATTCTTCTTGTAAGTAAGTTAATAAACTATCTAACTGATTATCACATGTTCCTTGAATAATGTCTAATTCTGTTCGTTGACTAATCAAGACTTGAATATCTTGTCGGTTTTTCTCAACAATTTTTTCTTGTTCTTTGATACTGGTTGTATAGTGTTCTCGCTGTGTTTTGGCTTCCGTAATTTGAGTTAAAATCTCCTCGCGCTTATTAGAAACACTACCCATCTCTTTTATAATTCTGGCTTCTTCTTCATGAAAATGACTGCTATCTTGCTCATTAGACTGCGTTTCTTGTAGCATGTCACTCATTTTCTTATCCGCAACATCTAAGCGTTCTATACGCTCTTTTTGTTTTTCGTTCAACTGACTGAGTTTTTCTTTCACCACTGCTAACTCAGCTTCTTTTTTAGCAAGTGATTGCGTCAACTCTTCTTTTTTCTCTAAATTAGTAGCCTCTAATTGATCCACATCAGCCATTTTTTTATCAAGCTCGGCTATTTTTTTTTCTAACTCTTTTTGTTCAAGCTCGTAATTTTCTTTATCTTGTTGATATAACGTTAGAAATTGGTTCAATTCACTTTGCTCATACTCTATCACTTTTTTCTCTTTTTCTAATTGACTCACATCTTGTGTTAAAAGAGACACTTGAGTGCTTAACTGTTGCTCTGTTAATCTTGCTTCTTCGCCTAATTGACGCAACTGTTCAAGAGACTCATCTACTACAACTAGTTCCTCTTTTATATGAGACACTTCTGCTTCTTTTTGCTGATACAAAGTCGTCATTTGAGACAATTGTTTCTCTATTTCCTGTAATTCTTTTGATTGTGAAAACCAGTGCATCGACTGACCATTTTTACTCATCCCACCAGTCATCGAGCCACCAGGATTCATCACATCACCATCTAACGATACCACACGATATTGAAACTTAATTTGTTTCGCAATGTGTGTCGCAGAATCCAATGAATCAGCCACAATCGTTAATCCAAGTAAGTTTTTCATAATCGCTGCAACTGTCTCATCATAAGATACCAACTCACTTGCTACACCAATAAATCCAGACATATGAGACACTTTATCTAATACATCTTGACGAATAAAACGAGCTTTGACGGTTGTTAATGGTAAAAATGTCGCACGTCCCAATCGTTGTTTTTTTAGATAAGAAATGGCCTCTCTAGCACTTTGGTCATCAGTTGTTACAATATGCTGAACACTTGTCCCAAGTGCTGTTTCCAATGCTAATTGGTATGCTTCTGGAATCTCAATTAATTCAGCAACAGCACCCACTACTCCAGGAAATTGCTGTTTATCTTTTAGTACTGCTCTAACACCTTGATAAAATCCAGCATAGTTATCTTGTAGCTCTTTCAAGCTTTTTTGTTTTGCTTGAGCTTGCTGTAAAATACGTAACGCATCCATTAATTGTGTATTTAATTTTTGAAGTTGCGTATTTAACTGTTCTTTGACTTGTCTTTTTTGCTGATAATCTTCCAAGTAAGTCACGACATTCGCTTTTTTTATGTCATACTCTTTCTCTAAATTTTCTAGGGTTTCTTGTTTTTCTTTAATCAATGAGATAAGCTGTTCATAATGATTGATTTCACGCGAATTTTTATTGGTTTCTTGACTATACTGTTTTTCTAAATGTTTTAACTCATTATTCACATGACTTTGTTGTTGCATATATTCTAAATAATCGCTACGCATATCATCTAATTGTTCTTTTGCTGATTTGCTATATTGAACCAGTTCTTCTCTCATACGATAAGTATCTTTTTGTATCGCTTGCTTTTCTTGTATTAATTCTTGTTCATCTTGCTTTAATGTATCAATCTCACGTCGTAATAATTCTTTTTGTGTATCTAAATCTCTCAATGTTTTTTGCTGTGATTCTTTCGTTTGGACAGAAAATTTTTGCTTTTCCTCCAACACTCTTTTTTGTGTTTCTAACTGTTCATATTGCGTACTGTAATCAAGTAGTCTCTGTTGATGATTGTCTAACATTTGTTCTAGTGTTTCTTGTTCTAATTTTAGTTGTTCTAATGTTTCTTCCAATGTGATTTTTTCTAATTCTCTAGCCTCTAGAGCTTGTTTTTTTTGACGTAATTGTTCTTTATTTTTTTCCCATTTTTCTTTCGTTTCTTCAATAAGATGGGTTGTCATACTGATATCTTGCTCAGATAAAGTCTCCTTTAAAGCCAGATATTGTGTCGCATTATCACTTTGTTTCTTTAATGGAGCTAATTGTATCTCTAGCTCATAAATAATATCTTGTACTCGACTTAAATTATCATCTGTTTCACCAAGATGTTTTTCAGCTTGTTTTTTTCGGTTTTTATATTTTAATACCCCTGCTGCTTCTTCAAATATAGCTCGACGTTCTTCCGGCTTACTATTAAATATTTCTTCTACTTTCCCTTGAGAAATAATCGAAAAAGAATCTCTACCTAGACCTGAATCCATAAACAAACTAATCACATCTTTTAATCTACAACGTTGCTTATTAATAAAGAAATCACTCTCACCATCTCGTGTTAACCTTCTTGTGACACTCACTTCAGAGTATTCAATGGGTAAGAAATGGTCTTCATTATCTAACACAAGCGTTACCTCTGCAATATTTAATGGGGAACGTGAAGAAGAGCCAGCAAAAATAACGTCCGGCATTTTCCCCCCACGTAAATTTTTTGCTGACTGCTCCCCTAAAACCCATCGAACGGCTTCTGTGATATTACTTTTTCCACTTCCATTAGGACCAACTACGGCCGTCAAGCCTTCATTAAATTCTATTATCGTTCGTTCTGCAAAGGATTTAAATCCCGCAATTTCTATTCGTTTCAAATACACAAAAAATAAGTCCCCTTCCTAGGATTCTTCTGCCAAAATATTAGCTAATGCTGCTTCTGCTGCATTTTGTTCTGCCGCTTTTTTAGATTTTCCAGACCCCTTACCTAAAGGTGTTCCTCCACCACACACTTCAACATGAAAAACTCTTGCATGTGCTGGTCCTTCTTCATCAATTAAATGATATTCAATCAAGATATCACCATTTTTTTGTAATACTTCTTGTAGAGCTGTTTTATGATCCATCTCATGTGAAAAAGCACCAGTTTCAATTTTTGCTACGACTACTTGGTAGATAAATTCTTTCGATTTTTTAGCTCCTTGATCCAAATATAGAGCTCCTAAAAAAGCTTCGAATAAATCACACAACAATGATGAACGACTTCTACCATTTGAATTTTCCTCACCCTTACCAAGTTTAACAAATTGATCAAACCCACATTCTTTAGCAAACATTGCTAGACTGTCTTCTCTAACAATGGTTGAACGTAGTTTTGTTAATTTCCCTTCTGGTAAATCTTGAAAATGACGGTATAAATAATCAGATACTTCTAACTCTAAGACAGCATCTCCTAGAAATTCTAATCGTTCATTATCTTGTAATTCAAAATGTCGATGCTCATTCACATAGGATGAATGGGTAAACGCTTGTTCCAACAACGAGATGTCTTTAAAAATGATGTTATAGTCTGTCTTTAATAACTGTGTTAACGTTTGTTCCATTGAATGTGCCTCTCCCTTTTAACGATAGATACTCTTATTATACGTTTTTTTTGTTTGAAAGAAAACAAAAACTATCAATTTGACCAAATAGCCAAATTGATAGTCATTAAACGTTATTTTTTATCTGTTACACCAACGTGAGACCATGGGTTACTTGTTACATCATAAGCCCAGTCAAATCCAGTTACTTTGTCACTTACTGGTAATACAGCATCTCTGAACAATGTTGGAATGACAAATGCTTCGTCAGCAACATATTCTTGCCATTCTTTAAATTTATCTGTACGGTATTTACCATCAAATGATTTCTCAGAATCAATTTCGTTCAATAGCTTAGTATTTTCATCACTGACAAAACGAGTGTAGTTAAACGCTGCTTTAGGTCCGTATAATCCTGATTGAGATGGATCTGAACTTAATCCCCAAGCCGCTTGATAAACATCAACGTCTGGTGAATCATTTTTCAATTTATCATAGAATGATTGGAATTCAATTAAACGACCAGTTGATAATTTAACATCTAAACCAATTTCTTTCCAGCAGTCCATGTAGTATTCAGCTAATGGTTGGGCAGTTTCGCCACCTGACATAGAAGCAAAATTAATTTCTAGTTTTTCACCTTTTGGATCGCGACGGAATTCTTCGCCATCTTTTTTCTTGTATCCAGCTTCATCTAATAATTTGTTTGCTTTATCAATATCTTGTTTAGAGTAACCAACTAAGCTCTTATCACTAAATTCATCAAAGATTGGTGGTACAATCGCATTAGCAGGTTGACGTAAACCATTGTAGAATTTGTTCGCTACAGCTTCGTTATCAATGGCATATCCCATTGCTTGACGTAATGATTTATTTGCCATTTTTGAATCTGGATTGTAAACAGATTCACCTTTAGCATCATCCCATTTACCTAATTTGAATCCAATATAAGTATAAGCTAAATCTTGACGACCTAAGATTTCATATCCTTCTATATCTTTATAGTTTGGATAGTTATCAGTTGGCATACTGAATACCATGTCATATTTTTTAGCTTTCAATGATTCTACAATTGAACTCGATGGTGCGACACGCATTGTGATTTTACTTAATTTGGGTTTTTCACCGTAGTAGTACTCATTTGGTGTGTACTCTACAGATTCACCTGTATTAATTTTTTCCATTTTGTATGGTCCAAACGTTACGATATTCTTACGTACCGCATCACTAGATTCCATTCCTTTTACTGGAATATCTTTAAAGATATGAGAAGGCATTGCTGAAGTCCAAACAGTTTCACTTGTTTGTTTCATCCCTGGATTCATTTCTTTGTAAGAAATTTCGACCGTTTTGTCATCTACTTTTTTAATTCCTGAGATAGTGTCAGCTTTTCCATCATGGTACTCATCCATCCCAACGATATTTTGGAAATCTTCACCATAACGGATACCTGAATAATCTTTGTTACCAATGATTAAGTATGGTTGGATAATATCATCTGCTACTAATGGTTTACCATCTGACCATTTGGCATCTTTAGTAATTGTAATTGTAATTTTCTTACCATCAACATCGATGTCTTTTTTTGCTACTCCGTCATCTGTTGTCTCAAAGTTACCATTACTTGTAAATAATGATTCATGAGATGGTTGCATAAATTGAGCATCATAGTTGTCTTCAGAAAAAGTTTCAGAGAACATTCCTTTAAACTGTGTATCCATAACAACTGCTGCTTCTAACGTTCCGCCTTCTTTGGCTTTTTCTTTATTAGACGTTTTTACTGGGAATTTTGATACATCTTCCGTTTTTTCTGTTTTCCCACTACTTGATTTTTTGTCAGATTTTCCTCCGCCACAAGCTGATAACCCAACTGTTACTGCAGCACCAAGTGCTACGACGCTAAATAATTTTTTGTACTTCATTCCTTCATCCCCCTTAGATTTTTTTATCCTAAACGTTGACGTGCATCCGCTGAACGCTTCAATGCTTGACCAACGTAGTTGATACATAACATCATGACAAGAATTAATACAGACGCTGGCGCCCATACCCAAGTCATATCTGATAAAACGACACCATTTGACGCATACCCAATCAATGTTCCTAAACTAGGTGTTGATTGTGGTAATCCAAATCCTAAGTATGACAACGTTGTTTCAATCCCGATGTTGCCTGCAAAGTTCATCGTCAAATTTGTAATAATTAATGAGCTTAAGTTTGGCATCAATTCACCAAACATTATCTTGAAATCACTTGTCCCAAGTGTTTTTGATGCACTGATGTAATCACGACGTACTTCAGATAGTGTCTTTCCTCTAAAGAGACGCGCTTTTGCGACCCAATAGAATGAACTCATAATCATAATAAAAGAAAATACATTATAGCTTGGAACAATTGTAACAAACACAATGATAATCATCATAATGGGTAAAATCATGATAAAATCAACAATTCGCATAATGATACTATCTACCATACCACCATAGTACCCTGCAACAATCCCTAATCCCACACCAATGATTGATGTCAAAATAGTAATTGAAAACCCAATAACAACAGAGTTACGAGCACCAATGATCAATTGTCCAAAAACATCACGCCCACCTTCGTCAGCACCTAATAGGTAGCCATTACCTGGGGCAGCATATTTATCTAAGATACTTACTTTCATTACAGCATCTTTATCTAAAACAAGTGCTCCGATAAAAATAACTGCAAAGATAATAACTAATAACGCTAATGAAAATAATGCTAATTTATCTTTTTTAAATTCTCGAGCAATCATTTTAAAACCTGTTGGTGGAACACTAACAGCTTCTACAGTTGCTTCTTTTTTTTCTTTACTCATAGCGAGTCTCCTTTCTTAACTATTGGTTTGTTACTGGATACGAATACGAGGATCGACGATACTCATGACAATATCTGAAATTAGATTTCCGATAATTGTGACAATACCTAGTATTAATACTATGGCTGTAATCACTGAGTAGTCACGTCCATTGATTGCATCAATAAACAATTTACCAATACCTGGATAAGCAAAGGTTTGTTCAATAACAACTGACCCACTAATTAAGGCAGTAATTTCATAACTTAATTGGGCTGCTATTGGTAAAGAGGCATTTCTAAAAATATGATGTGTAAAGACTTTATTAGTCGGTACACCTTTTGCTCTTGCTGTACGAACAAAATCTAATTGTTTTGCATCAATGACTTCATTACGTAAGTATTGAATCGTTACGGCTGTTGCAAGTAACGCTTGTGTAATGGCTGGTAAAATCATGTGATACAAGCGACTCATCACATATTGTAATGACCCCGGTTCTAATCCTGTTGCCACTGATCCCGTTGTTGGGAACCATTCTAAACGGTAACCAAAGACAAATAGCATCAGTAACGCGAAGATAAAGATTGGAACAGCAAAGCTGACAAAGTTATAAACGACAACTGCTTTATCAAACCAAGAGTTTTGATAACGACCTGAGACTAATCCTAAAGGTAAGGCAATTGCATATGTAATAATAACTGTTAATAATGACAAGTAAATGGTATTCCCAACACGAGAACCAATAATATCACTTACAGGTAGTTTATATAAGAAACTTTGTCCAAAATCACCTTTAAACGCATTGGTTATCCAATCAAAATACTGAATATACCAAGGATTATTTAATCCTGCTGCTTCACGCATTCGATCGATTGTCGCAGGGTCCATATTAGGATTAATTAATCCAGTAAACGGATCTCCCGGCATAGCTTTTGCTAATAAAAAGATAAACAGACTCAACACAAAAATTTGTGGAATCATTAATAGTACACGTCTTAATATTGTTTTCCACATATCATTGTCCTCCCCCTTCAGTTGTCTTAATTGCTGCCTGATGAGTTGGACTAATAGTTTTCAAGTCATATACACGACCATTTTCATCATAGTACTGGCTGTATAAGTCTCGGAAATCTTGTTCCACTTTTCGACGCTCTTGTTTATGCTTATCACGGTTTTCTACATCAATCTTAGGAATGGCAGACAGTAAGCGTTTTGTATAAATATGTTGTGGATTATTATAAATATCTTCACGCGTTCCGATTTCAACAAAACGACCATGATTCATAATCGCAATATTGTCACACATGTGTTTTACCACACCTAAATCGTGAGAGATAAATAAATAACTCAAATTATATTCTTCCTGAATACGTTTCATGAAGTTAAGTACCTGTGCTTGAACTGATAAGTCAAGAGCTGATACTGGCTCATCGGCAATGATTAATTTAGGATTCGTTGCAACAGCTCGTGCCACACCTAAACGTTGTCTTTGACCACCAGAAAACTCATGTGGGTACTTATATAGTGCATCTGTTGGCATACCAACAATATCTAACAAGTTTTGAACACGTTTCTTTTCTTCTTGAACAGATAAGTTTTCGAAGTTTCGAATGGGTTCAGCAATAATATCCAATACACGTTTCTTAGGATTTAAACTTGACATTGAATCTTGGAAAATCATTTGCACATCTTTATTATAGCCAATTGATTTTCTTGCTCTTTTTGAAACAACATTTGTGTTTTCAAATAAAATTTCTCCGGCTGTTGCTTTTTCAAGACCCACAATTGTTTTACCAATGGTTGATTTGCCTGAACCAGACTCTCCAACTAAACCGTATGTTTTTCCTGCTTCAATTTCAAAGTCAACACCATCAACAGCATAAACATAATCAACAACTTTATTTAAAAATCCTCCACGAATTGGGTAATGCACTTTTAAATCTTTTATTTCTATTAGTCCCATTATGCGTCACCTTCTTCTCTAAAGTGGAAATGTTTGTAACATGTGCATCGAACAAAGTGTCCTGGTTCAACTTCATGCAACGTTGGTTGTTCCTCGTGCTCATCTTCTGGTATCCAAGGAATACGAGCGGCAAATCGGCAACCTGTACGTGGCATATTTTTTAATGAAGGAACCACTCCCTCGATAACATGTAATTCAGAGTCATGTGCGTCTTCTTGTGGAATTGAGTTCAGTAACGAGCGTGTATAAGGATGTTGTGGATTAGAGAATAAAACATCAACAGGTGCTTCTTCTACAATTTGACCACCATACATAACAGCGACTCTATCTGCTGTCTCAGCTACCACACCTAAATCGTGAGTAATCAAAATAATGCCGGCTTCTGTTTCCTCTTGTAAATCTCCTAATAAGTCTAAAATTTGTGCTTGAATGGTTACATCAAGCGCAGTAGTAGGTTCATCGGCAATAATAATTGGTGGTTTACAAGAAATAGCGATAGCGATGATAACACGTTGTCTCATCCCACCGGACAATTCATGTGGATATTGTTTTGCCACACGTTCAGGATTGACAATACCTACTTGATTTAATAACTCAATCGCACGTTCAGTCCGTTGTTTTTCATCTAAATCTGTATGATAAAACAACGCTTCTGAAATTTGATCTCCTATACGCATTAATGGATTTAACGCTGACAATGGATCTTGGAAAATCATCCCGATATCATTTCCTCTAATCTTGTTATAAAGCGTTTCGGATAGACCTACAAGATTTAAATCGTTGTAGACGATATCCCCAGTAATTCTAGTATTTTTTGGATCTTGTAACCCCATTATGGTCATTGCTAATGTGCTTTTCCCACAACCAGATTCTCCAACAATTGCTAAAATTTCATTTTTGTCTAATGTAATTGACACGTCATCTACTGCATCATAAAAATTGTCTTTGATTCGAAATCCCGTATGTAAATTTCTCACGTCTAATAATTTGTTGTCAACAAACAATAGAATTCTCCTTTCTTATATTATTCCCGTACTGATTTTATTTGTACATATAACTCTTCATTTTTAATAATATCTATATACTTAATAGATGAAAACTATTAAGATATCTTATAATTATATTAGAAAACGAATGATTAAGCAATAGTTTTAATAGCAATTAAATTAATTTAAAATTAAAATTAAATGATATTAAACTCATTATATACTACTAATCTCATAATTTAAAGGTATCTTTTTGAATTTCACAAACATTCTAATACAAAAACGTTTTCAGTACCAACCTTTTAATCTTTTCTTGTAAAAATAAGTTATTTTCTTTTAAAAAATTAGGGATTTAAGTATTAATATAACTGCTTTCTCATTTTCTAATGACCTAAAGGGAAAAAATTTATTTTAGTTCTCAGCTAATCAATCGTTTCATAGAAATTCCCCATAATAGTTACATTCTCGGATATACTAACAAAGGCTTTTGGATCTGCTTTCTCCATTGCATGTTGTAGCATAGGGATTTGATCGCGCGTCAATACAGTTAATAATACTTTTTGTTCATGATGAGAAAATGCTCCTTCTGCATCATTTAAAATAGTAATACCTCGACGTATCCTAGATTGTAACTCATCTACGACAGTTTGTGGCTTACTTGTAATAATCATAACTTGCATTTTTTTTTGCTTAGTAAATACCATATCGACTACTTTGCCATTCACAAAAATAGAAAAAGCACTGTAAAATGAATATGGCCAACCAAACAAATAACCTGATGTTAAAATAATACAGGCATTAAAAATGATATTTAATGATCCAACATTTCGACCAGTTAGTTTTCTAATTGTCATACTAACAATATCTAATCCACCCGAAGATAAGCCACTACGAAGCGCTAATCCTACTCCCAAACCACATATTCCTCCACCAAAAATGGCACAAATAATAGGATCGGTCGATAACACTGTAATAGGAATAACCTGTACAAAAAAAGCTGTCATAAATACAGAAATCATCGTAAAAATAGTAAATTTTCTACTCAACATTATCCACGCTAATATAAACAGCGGAATATTTAAGCAATACAATACAACACCCATAGGCAATTCAATACCTGATACCTTTTCGGCTAACGTGACAATAATCTGCCCTAAACCTGTAATACCACTGGCATAAATATGTCCAGGTCTCCAAAATAAATTTAGTGCAATTGCTTGTAAAATACCATTAACAACAGCCATAGAAACTTTTTCCATATACCCATTGTCGCTCATATATTCTTTACACGTTTTTAATCTTTCCACTGATTGCGCCTCTCCTCGATTTATTGACTAATTAAGTGGCATAATTCTACTCATCTATTTCAACGTTTAATGATAGCTCAGCTAGTTGTTCTGTTGATGCCATACTTGGTGCAGATGTCATCAAATCAGCTGCTTTACTATTTTTAGGAAAAGCTATTACCTCACGAATATTATCTTTTTTAGCAAGTAACATAACTAAACGATCTAGCCCTAAAGCAATTCCCCCATGTGGTGGGAATCCATAATCTAATGCATCTAAAAGAAAACCAAATTGAGATTCAGCTGATTCTTTCGTAAAACCTAACGCTTTAAACATTTTCTCTTGTAAATCTCGTTGGTAAATTCTCAAAGAACCCCCTCCAAGCTCATAACCATTTAGTACCACATCATAGGCTTTGGCGTAAACTTTTTCAGGTGATGTTTCTAATAATTCAATGTCACTTTCCTTTGGCATTGTAAATGGATGATGTGCTGCTACAAAACGGTCTTCTTCTTCAGAATATTCAAATAATGGCCAGTCTACTACCCATAAGAAATTAAATTTATCTGGATCTATTAAGTCTAACTCTTTTCCTAAACGATTTCTTAATGCACCTAGTGATGCTGCGACAATTGATTCAGTGTCGGCGCAGAATAATAATAAATCGCCAACCTCTGCCTCTGTCACATCAATAATTTTTTCGCTTGAGTCTACTAAAAACTTCGCGATTGGTCCTTTTAGCCCATCTTCTTCTACTTTGACCCATGCTAAACCTTTAGCACCAAACTGAGATAACCATTCACCTAGTTTATCCAAGTCTTTACGTGAATACTTACTTGCAGCTTGTTTAGCATTTAATGCTTTGACAGCACCATTTGCGTTCAATGCATTTTGGAACACTTTAAATTCAATGTCTTTGACAGTATCCTTCATGTCAATTAATTCCATATCAAATCGTGTATCAGGTTTATCGCTACCAAATCGAGCCATTGAATCATCATACGTCATACGTGGAAATGGCAGTGGAATATCAATTCCCATAACATCTTTCATTACTTTTGATAACATATTTTCAGTATAATTTTGGATGTCTTCTTCGGTTAAGAAACTTGTTTCAATATCAACTTGCGTAAATTCTGGTTGGCGATCACCACGTAAATCTTCATCCCTAAAACAACGAACAATTTGGTAGTAACGATCGATACCTGCTCCCATTAATAATTGTTTTGTAGTTTGTGGAGACTGTGGTAGAGCATAAAAGTGTCCTGGATGAACACGTGAAGGAACTAAATAATCTCTTGCCCCTTCTGGTGTCGATTTATTTAAATAAGGTGTTTCCACATCTAAAAAGCCATTGTCATTTAAAAATTCACGAATAACTCGTGTAACATGATGTCTTAATTTTAAATTATTTAACATAGATGGGCGTCTAATATCCATATAACGATATTTCATACGCACATCATCACTAATCGTTTGATCGTCTTCAATGACAAATGGTGGTGTCTTTGCTTCATTATATACCATGATGTCCTCAGCAATAATTTCTACTTTACCTGTCTTCATTCGAGGATTAATAGACGAGCCTGTTCTCTCTACTACCTTACCTCTAACACCAATCACATATTCACTTCGACATGAATCAGCAATGTCTAATGCTTCTTGTGATACTTCTGGATTAAAGACCACTTGGACGATTCCTTCTCTGTCTCTTAAATCAATAAAAATCAATCCACCTAAGTCACGGCGTTTTTGCACCCAACCTTTTACTACAACTTCTTTATCTAGATCTTTTTCCGATACTAACCCACAATACGTTGTTCTTTCTTGCATATTATCTCTCTCCTTAAAATTAATCATTCATAAAAAAAAGCCCCTGTTATATCATAACAAGGACGAATAATTACTTACACGTGGTACCACCTATTTTTTAAAAAGTTCAAGAACTTTTTTCTCTAAACGATATAACGCTCGTTAGCGGGGTATCTTACTACCCATCTCCAGAGTGTCAGTCCTTTTTATGAATGATTTCACCAGATTCATTCTCTCTGTCGGGAAAAAAGGCACGTCTCTTTCATCGATACTCTACTTTAAAATACTAAAATTTGTACAAAAAGTCAAGATACAATAGGAGAACTCACTACTCATCTTTCCTTTTTTTTGCTATAATATTCTTTATTAATAAACCAATGAGGTAAACCATGTGAAAAACACAAAATCAATAAATCGCACGATAAAAATGTTCATCATTAATACTTTAGTCATTACCCTTGTTTTTATCGGCTTCTATTACATGCGGGGGAATAGCCAAATTGCAACTGTGGGAACAACCGCTTTAAACGTTAGAGAGAAGCCTGATGCTTTTTCCACTGTCATTACACAAGTACATAAAGAAGACAAAGTGACCATTTCTGATCAAAAAAACAACTGGTATAAAATACAGACATCTGATAAAACGGTTGGCTGGGTACCAGATTGGTTACTATTTGATGGAACGAGTGGACCATACACTAACCTTAGTGCTTTAATATCTAAACGAAACATCGAACTAAAAAAAGAAAACTCAGAAAATAGTCAAACAATTAAAACGCTAAAAAAGAATGAGTACGTCAATGCAACCCTTGAGCTAAATGGATGGGTAAGGATTTATAGTGGTGGTGATTATGGCTGGGTACCAAATGATTGCTTAACCATTCAAAAAAATCGTCCCAATAAATATAAAGACAATCAATCTCTCCATATTGCAACTACCTCTGCCTTTTTAATGAATGATCATTCAACTTCCAGTAAAAAAGGTAACTTATTAAAATATGGCGATTCTCTTACCTATGTATCTGAAACCGAAAATGGTTGGATGAAAGTAAAAACAAAAGATGGAAAAACTGGTTTTCTCAACTCCTGGCAAGTTACTTCTAGGAAAATATCTAGCAAAGAGGAAAAGCCAGGTATCCCAATGCCAGAATTTACCATTATGTTAGATCCCGGTCATGGTGGGGATGACCCAGGTGCTCAAACAACAGATGGTATAACATTTGAAAAAGATGTTACATTAAAGACAGCACTAGCTGTGAGAAAAGAATTACAGTCTCATGGATTTAATGTTTTAATGACTCATGATACAGATAAATTTGTTTCACTAACAGATATTGGAAAAATTAGTTCTTCTAGTCAAGCAAATGCGTTTATTAGTTTCCACTATGATTCTAGCGCACAACCAAATACTGCTTCTGGAACCACAACTTTTTACAGAAAAGATGGCAGTAAAATGTTAGCTCAATCAATAAATGATAGTATTGCCAATATTTTACCATTAGATAACAGAGGTTTTGGAAAACAAGACTACCAAGTTCTAAGAGAAAATTCGAAACCCGCTGTTTTACTTGAATTAGGATATATCAATAATGATTTTGATGCTTCTTATATTACGAATAAAAAATACCATCAAAAAATCGGTGAAGCAGTGTATGATGGCCTAATGCATTACATAGAAGAAAAAAGCAGTAAAGGTGCTGAAAACTAAAAAGTATCAACCAACACATGACTCGTTGGTTGATACTTTTTTTATTGAACAGTTACTGTGACTGTTCGTCTTCCCCACTGTAAACATTCTGCTACTGTACTAAAATGAACATCAATAATATTGCCTTTAATGGCTCCACCTGTATCTCCAGCAACAGCAAATCCATATCCAGACACTTCTACTAGTGAGTTTAACGGAATTACACTTGGATCAACTGCAATAACACGAGAGTTTTGTCTTAAATCAATTCCGGTTGCTGTGTAAGGTGTTAATCCAGCTTCACTATATGAATAAGCTGTCGATTGCATAGTTAAAACCCGTCCATTACCACTTGACGCTGGTTTATCTGTGGATACAGGTGTTGCGTTGGTAGAATTAGTTACTTCTGTCTTATTATTATTTTCTGATTTAGCTATTTCGTTCATTGAAGAAGAATTATTAGTATTTACTTTGGTTGTTTCTTTAGCCTCTTGTGCTTTTTTAGCCAATTCTTTTTCTTTAGCTGCTTGAGCTTCTTTTATGACACGTTCTTCCGATAACTTTTTCAATGTTGCTTCATTATCAGCCAGTTCTTTTTTTAAATCGTTTACTTGTGATTCTAATGCTGCTTTATCTGTTTCTACTTTGGATTGCTTTTCAGATAACATTTGTTGGTCCATCACTAATTCTTCTCTTAATTTTTCCAACTTTTCCGTATCTGTTTCTAATGTATCAATTTTAGATTTTTCAGCTGTTTGTAAAACTGACATTGCATAAGCACGATTAATAAAATCTGACACACTATTAGCGTTTAATAACGTATCAACCATTTTAGTACTTTGTTGATTTGTTTGGATTGTCTTCATACGAGAAGCGATCAATTCTTTGCGTTTATCCATACTACGTTTTGTTTTTTCAATTTGCTGTTGTGTAGATAATATTTTAGTTTCAGTATTAACTACCTCTGATTTTAAATTTTCTAAATCTCTATAATTTTTATTTACATTATCAAGTGCACTATCGATTTTTTCACTAATCTCAACACTTTGTTTTTTCACGTCTTCTTCTTTCGTTGCTGCAAATAACGAAACTGGCATGCTTGTTAGCATGACAAAGCACAATAGACCAGTTATAGTTTTCCTATAATTCAACAATCGCCAACACCTTTCAATTAATAACGTTCACTTTTTATCTTTCCCAATTATACAAGAATGGCTCTTGCTTAATATGACATTCTCTTTACAAATTATTACAAATTAGGGTATTGTATTATATAAATGTAATAGTAAGGAGTGGTTTGATGACAAATATATACTTTGCTAGTCCCTTATTCTCAACAATGGAAAAAAATTACAACGAGTGGCTTGTAAAACAAATCAGAGAATCTTACAAAGAGGTTTCTGTGTATTTACCTCAAGAGCAAATGGAGATAAATGATAAAAATAGTTATGCTGACTCAAAAATGATTGCAACTTATGATACAAATGCTCTATTAAATAGCGATTTAATGATTGCTGTTCTTGATGGTCAAAGCATAGATGTTGGTGTAGCAACAGAAATCGGCGTGGCTTATCAAGCTGGCGTCCCAATAATCGGTTTGTTCACAGACAGTAGACAACAAGGTGCTGATAATCAGCAAAAAATAACAGCATTGCAAGATGTAGCAGAGTCTCAATTCCCTTATGTTAACCTTTACACGATTGGGTTAATTAAACTAAATGGCGTCGTGGTTAATTCTGAAGAATTGTTATTAAAAACGATCGCCACATACATCTAATTTAGCGAGCATCTTTTACCGTATTTGGTTATAGGATGTTCGCTAAAATCATGTTAACCTAATTAAAGAAAGGAAGTGCTCAACTTGTCTGTATTTTCTTATGCTAAAAAATATAAAAAACAATTAATACTTGGCCCTGCTTTTAAATTGATGGAAGCAATCTTCGAATTAACACTCCCACTATTTATGGCTTATTTAATTGATTCAGGGATTCGAGAACAAAACATATCGGTTGTCTACGCTGCTACTTTATACATGTTAGGTTTGTCTATACTTGGGCTTTTATGCGTCCTAGTTTGCCAATATTATGCAGCTGTTGCGTCTCAAGGTTTTGGAACAGAATTACGTTTAGCTGTTGTAAAAAAAATCACACAATTTTCTCATACTGAAATTGATGAATTTGGACCTGACACATTTTTAACTAGAACCATTAACGACGTCAATCAATTACAACTAGCGTTAGCCATGCTCATCCGTCTAGTTATTCGTGCACCATTCCTTAGTATTGGCTCTATCGTCATGGCCTTTACCATCAATACATCAATGGGATTTATTTTCTTGTTAACTGTTCCTATTTTTTCATTTATTCTATACATTTTAATGAGCAAAACAGTACCAAAATACCAACAAGTGTTATCATCTATTGATGAATTAAATACTGTTACTAGCGAACAACTTACCGGTGTCAAAGTTATTCGTGCCTTTGCCAATGAAAAAAAAATGGAAGATAAATCAGCTGAGGTCAGCGAAAAGTTAGCCAATCGCTACATTGATATGACAAAACTATCTGCTCTTATGTCTCCCCTAACCTTGTTTATGACAAATATGATTATTGCTCTAATCTTATGGGTTGGTGATATTAATGTATCTGTCGGACAACTTCAAACAGGAGATATTGTAGCTTTAATCAACTACATGCTACAACTGCTAGCTGCCTTAATTGTTGTAGCAAATTTAGTGACCATTTTCGTACGAGCTTTTTCAGCTAAAAAACGGGTCGAGGAAATACTTAATACAACACCGAAAGTTCAAACACAACCTCTAGATAAAGTATTACCATTTGAATCAGAAAACACGTTATCTTTTCAAGGTGTATCCTTTCATTACCCTAGTTCATCTCAAGACGTGTTAAGAAAGATTCAATTCGATTTAAAAAAAGGGACACAACTTGGGATTGTTGGACCTACCGGATGTGGTAAGACAACGTTAATTGAATTAATTCAAAAATTTTATCTTCCAACTGACGGGACTATTCTCTTAGATAATATGAACCTACTTGATTTAACCTCAGGAGAAGTCATACATTCTATCGGTTATGTATCACAAAAAAGTGTCATTTTTTCAGGAACGATTGAGAGTAACTTAAAAATGGGATTCCCAAATGCAACGGAAAAAGATTGTTGGAGAGCACTAGAGTGGGCTGACTGTTTAGAGTTCGTTGATGACTTAAGTATGCCAACTGCTGAAAACGGGACAAATTTTTCAGGAGGCCAAAGACAACGTTTGGCAATTGCCAGAGCGTTGATTTCTCAACCAAGTATTCTAATTTTAGATGATGCTTTAAGTGCTTTAGATTATAAAACGGATTTAGCTATTCGACAAACGTTAGCAAGACTTGATTTTATCAAAAATAGCATTATCGTGTCGCAACGCATCTCTTCTGTTAAAGAAGCAGACCATTTACTAGTCTTAAATCAAGGTGAAATAGTCGCTCAAGGAACGCATCAAAACTTGATGAAGCAATCACAATTTTACCAACAAATTGTGACATCTCAAGAAAAGGGGGATAACTAAATGTTTAAACAAACACTTTCAACTTTCTCTCCTTATCTAAAACCTTTCAAAAAAGCGATTATCTTAAATGCTTGTTTGAGTTTTCTGTACGGCCTGAGTAGTGTATTGGTCACCATGTATATTGGTAAAGCAATTGATAGTATGACGCTATCATCTAAGACGGGGTTAGTAACACAGATTTTTCTCATTATCGTTTTGACTTGTCTAGCGGCGAGTAGTTTTTATTTCTTACAGCGAATCAGTCAGCATATCGCCTATACTTCTATGAAGGAAGTAAGAAAAAAAGGATACCATAAGCTAAATAAATTACCGATAAATTATTTTGATACACATTCACATGGTGACACGATGAACCGATTTAGTACGGATTTAGATTATATTTCAGAAGCTCTACTGGCTTTATTTAATCAACTATTTCCAAGCATAACGATTATCATCGTGGCACTGGGTATTATGCTATCTTTAAACGTTATATTAACTGGTGTAATTCTCTTGATAACAGCAGGTATGTTTTTAGTTAATGTGATGATAGCAAAAAAAGGACAGCGATATTTCAACGCACAACAGCAATTACTGGGAAAAATGTCTGGCTATATCAATGAACAATTTAGCCATTTAAAAACGATTAAGTCTTATGAATATGAAGAAACCGTTATTCAACAATTTCAAGACATGAATCTTGAATTGCAACAAACTGGGCAACAAGCACAATTCATTTCTTCTCTGACAAATCCTTTATCTCGTTTTATCGATCACATGGGCTATTTATTAATTGGTTTAGTGAGTGGGCTACTTATTATTAATATTTCATTACCATTATCTTTAGGAATGCTATCTAGTTTTATTATTTATTCAGGACAGTTTTCAAAACCGTTAATTGAACTATCAAGTATCACAACACAACTTCAAACAGCTTTTTCGAGTATTAAACGTATCAACGACTTACTAGATGAACCAGAAGAAGAAACATACGTCAAAAAACTAACCCATCCTTTCACACCTATTGGTAATGTGTCCTTTTCGCATGTGTACTTCTCATATGATCCAGCATCACCATTAATTGAAGATTTCAATTTAACTGTTAAACAGGGACAAACAGTGGCAATTGTAGGGAAAACAGGAGCAGGTAAATCTACCTTAGTTAATCTTTTAATGAATTTTTATCCGTTAGATAAAGGCGTTATTACGATTGATTCCGTGCCAATCACTGATATACCAAAAGATGAATTGCGACGCTCATTTGGAATGGTGTTACAAGAAACTTGGTTATTCCAAGGTACTATTTGGGACAATCTAACGTTTGGTAACACACAAGCAACAAAACAAGATGTGATAAAAGCCTGTGAAGAAGCAAATATCTATCACTTTATTCAACAATTGCCTCATGGATTTGATACGATGATTGGGCAATCAGGTGTGTTGTTATCTGAAGGACAAAAACAATTATTTACGATTGCGAGAACGATGATTAGTAAACCTCCTATGCTTATACTAGATGAGGCCACAAGTTCTATTGATACCTTGACAGAACAACATATCCAAACAGCTTTTGATAACATGATGTCAGGAAAAACTAGTTTTATCATCGCTCATCGTCTATCAACAATTAAAAAAGCCGATATTATTCTTGTGATGGATAAAGGAAAAATCATCGAGACAGGAACTCACGACTCCTTATTAAAAAACAAAGATGGTGCTTATTCTAGTCTCTACCACTCACAATTTAGTCATTAACAAACTAAAAAACTCACTCTAGCTAATTGCTTACTACTTAACAATTAAACTAGAATGAGTTTTTTTATTTTACTATATTAACTTTTGCTTCAATTTTTTTTACTGAATCAAGTGCCAACATTAAGCCTATTGTTTCTGGTTCGCTTGATTTTTCAAAAACAGTGATTTCATAAGCATCGCCTAATCCTGTCCAACGATTACGAACTTTTGATACTTTACGATAACCTGACATGATGTCAAAGTCCATTGACCACCAATCATCGTATACTTCTAAATCATCACTTGTTATTTGAAATGACATTTTTGAGATTGACTCGGATTGTTCTACAGTAAATGCAATACGCTCATCAACTACAACATCTAAACATGGAAAAGTTGATCCAATATGTTTTTCAACACGAACAACTTCTTCTTGTTTGTTATTATATACACTATAACAAGCTAATCCATTATCATCAAAACACTCGATTGTATAAACTTTATCTCCTTCTCTTGTGATGATTTCTCTTTTGTTTTCATTAGTATAATCTTCTTTTAACATAAATAGTTGACGCATAAACGCACACCTCTTTAATCTTTTATTATACCAATCAAACAATTCCCCATACCTAACTGTTACCCTTTTTTGAGTCAAACACATTCCAAAATTTCTGATAAGTTATCTACTTTTTTTGTGTAGGTTTTATCTGACGTCTCAGCTCCATTACTAAACCATATAGAATCAATTCCGACACGATTTGCCCCTTCAATATCTGATGATAAACTATCACCAATCATCACAACTTTTGATAAATCTGTTATTCTAGCATCATTAAAAATATAATCAAAAAAACGAACATCAGGTTTTTCAAATCCAACTTCCTCGGAAATATATAATCCATCAAATAAATCTGTCATATTTGCACTAGCTAGACGTTTGCGTTGTGTCTGACCAACACCATTTGTTCCAGCAAAAATGGTATACCCTTTCGATTTTAATTGGGTTAATAAACTCATTGCCCCATTCATGACATCATTTCTCTCTTCAAGAAAACCTCGATACTGTTTATCAACTAATACACCATCAACAACAATATTATTTGCTAAAAAGAATCGTTTAAAACGCTCCTTTAAAACAACTGCTTTACTGATTTTACCATCTTCTAACTGCTCCCACAAGTCATGATTGATTTCTTTGTATTGATTAAATGTGTTTTCATTAAAAACAACACCATAAGTAGCAAATACTTTTTGTAATGCGTCATACTCTGAACGGCTAAAATCGAGCAACGTATTATCTATATCAAATATAATATATTGGTATTTTTTCATGTATACCCTCCTTTTTTCTATATATGATACTTTATAACATAAAAAAAAGCAGTGTGTCCATATACACTCTGCTTTTTGTATGATTTTTTTATGAAGCAAATTTAACTAATTGCTTTTGTATAACTTTGACATTAGCTAACCAATAAGTCCCGATAACATGAATCACTAATAAAATCAGTGAACTCACAACACGACTTGGAATATTGGCAACAATTCCTGGACCATACATTAAATATAGCCAAAATGTGTTCATCCCTAAATTTACCACAATTGTCACAATCACATTGACTGTGATAATTCGTTTTAGCGTCATCTCTTTTTTATAATAGAATAATCCATATAAAAAGGCTGATAAAAAAGCTGACAACGTAAAACCTGGAAAAAATCCTGCTGTTACTGGAAATAGAGTGATTCCAATAAAATCAGCTAAGGCATTTCCTATTCCTGCCACAAGTGGCGAGAACATCATACACATCAACACAACCGCAATAAACGTAAAACTAATACGAACAAACGGTGTTTGAATTGAAATAAATCGTGTTAACACGATTTGCAACCCCATTAATACTCCCATCAATGCAATTGACTTTGGCGTAAAATCATTTTTGCTCATCCTAGCATCTCCTTTTATTTAGAGTTGCTACATCCATTATGCAGCGAATGCAGAAATAAGGCCGCAAGTACACCACTTGTACTTTTCGTCCACTAAGCAACATCCCATCCTAGTAGCACTTGACGCTATATTTCCTACTCTGTTATTTGTTTTACATTCGTACTATATCATAATGGAAAAAAATTACAATAAAGACTATCCCAGTCAAATTTTCGCCAAATTCTCTAATTCTTTAAAAAGTAGCACGGCTGTACTTTTATTTGTTGCTAGAGGGATTTCATAGACATCACTTAGACGAATCAACGCAGTCACGTCTGGTTCATGTGGTTGGGCTGTTAACGGATCTCTTAGAAAAATGATCATATCCATCTCTCCTTCTGAAACACGTGCGCCTATCTGTTGGTCTCCCCCTAGAGGTCCTGATTTAAATCGATGAACATTTAATTTCGTTGCTTCTTGAATACGAAGTCCTGTTGTCCCTGTGGCAAATAATTCATGTATACTTAATACTTCCTCGAATTTTTTTGTTAATTCGACCATCTCTTTTTTCTTTTTATCGTGTGCTATCAGTGCTATTTTCATCTTTTTCTCTCCCTTTCGTCATATTGCCCAAAAATATAGGCATGTTTACATTGTAAGCGTATCACTAAATTCATTATACTGTATTTAATAAAACAAATGAAAGAAGGAAGTACACTATGGTAGAAATTGCTTTAAAACACATTTATAAAAAATATGATGGAAACCCTAATTATTCTGTTACAGATTTTAATTTACATATTGAAGACCGTGAATTTATCGTGTTTGTTGGCCCTTCTGGTTGTGGTAAATCAACAACATTACGTATGGTAGCTGGTCTTGAAGATATTTCAGAAGGTGAACTTTGGATTGGTGATAAATTAGTCAATGACGTTGCGCCAAAAGATCGTGATATCGCGATGGTTTTCCAAAACTATGCGTTATATCCTCATATGACCGTCTACGATAATATGGCATTTGGTTTAAAACTTCGTAAATATGACAAAGAAGAAATCAGAAAACGTGTCGAAAATGCTGGTGAAATTCTTGGTTTAACAGATTACTTACAACGAAAACCCGCAGCTTTATCTGGTGGACAACGACAACGTGTGGCATTAGGTCGTGCGATTGTGCGTGATGCTAAAGTATTTTTAATGGATGAACCTTTATCAAACTTAGACGCAAAACTTCGTGTGGCAATGCGTGCAGAAATCGCGAAACTTCATCGTCGTTTGGAAACAACCACTATTTACGTTACCCATGACCAAACTGAAGCGATGACTATGGCCGATCGCATTGTTATTATGAAAGATGGTTTTATCCAACAAATTGGGACACCAAAAGAAGTATATGACACACCAAACAATGTATTTGTCGCTGGATTCATCGGCTCTCCTGCTATGAACATATTTAACGTTGAATTAACAGAAGATGGGCATATCACTGATGGTCATGATTTAAACGTTCAGTTGCCTGAAGGAAAATTCAAAATTTTACGTGAACAAGGATACGTTAACAAACCATTAATTTTTGGTATTCGCCCTGAAGATATCCATAGTGAAATTCTTGCAAAAGAAGCTTCTCCAAATAGTATTGTTAAATCTGAAGTAGTTGTATCAGAATTACTTGGAGCTGAAACAATGCTTTATACAAAAACGGGTGAAACAGAGTTCATATCAAAAGTGGATGCCCGATCAACGTATCGTCCAGGAGAAGTGATTGAATTAGCTTTCAACTTAAACAAGGCTCACTTCTTTGATCCTCAAACAGAACAAGTTATTAGATAAGAAATAACAAAGGCCAAATTTTCATTTGAGAGAAAATTTGGTCTTTTATTTATTTATTTTTTGCTGCTAAATAAACTGGAAATGAAAATCTTGTCCCTATTTTTTGAGCAATCATATACGCAATAGAAAAATCAATCAAACTATGGACAAAACCACCCAATCCTACTAACACAATGACTGACTGGAAGAATCCCATTGTATAACTTGCCTCACCTAATCCATCTGTCATAAAAAATACTGTCACAATCAGTGTTTCAAATAAAGCATGTGCTAGTCCTAAAACAATATTAAATACCATCATTTTTTTAGGTGAATGTATGATAGTAGGTCTTTTTTGTAAATACAATGCACCAAAAAAAGCAAAAATCACATGAGATAAGGCTCTCATCCCAATAATAAAAGGTGTCGTCATAAAGAAACCAAACGCTGTCCCTAATGCCACAAGCACTGCAACTAATGGAGAAACGAACATTGCTAGCATGACTGGTACATGGCTGGCTAAAGTATAAGACGCAGGTCCTATCACGATTTTTACTGGCATAACCATTGGAATAACAATCCCCAACGCAATTAAAAAAGCTGCATAAGTCATATTTAATACCGAATTATTTTTCATTTTTTATTTTCACTCCGTTTATCATTTGTTTATATGATAAACAATGTACAAATTATTGTCAATGAACAATCACTACCGTAATTTTATTTTTTATTCGTGATTAACACGTTTGATAATTTTCCAAATTCTGCAATGCTTAATGTCTCACCACGACGTTTTGGGTCTATGTCACTCTCTTCCAATGATTTTTCTAACCACTGTTTTGTTTGGTCATCTTTTCCAAAATGACTCGTTAAATTGTTCCATAATGTTTTACGACGTTGTGTGAACGAAGCACGTGTTAATTCAAAAAAGAATGTTTCATCTATCACGTCAACAATCGGTGTCTCTCTTTTTTCTAACTTAATAATCGCTGAATCCACATTAGGTTGTGGAACAAAAGCTGTTTTTGGCACAATAAATGCGAGTTTTGCTTCCATATAAAATTGGACGGCGATTGATAACGAGCCATAAGCCTTCGTTGACGGTTTTGCTGTCATGCGATCCGCCACTTCTTTTTGCATCATCACAACCATTGTCGTGATATCTAGTGGTGACATCAATAAATGCATCATGATGGGTGTCGTAATATAATAAGGCAAATTGGCAACGACTTTGATTGGTTGCTCTTCATCAAATACTTTTTTTGCTTCGGCCACGACATCAGCTTTTAAAATATCTTCATTAACGACTGTAATATTATCATAAGGTGACAACGTATCTTCTAATACCGGAATTAAACGTTGGTCGATTTCAAATGCTAGCACTTTTCCAGCATGTCGTGCTAAATGTTCCGTTAAAGCACCGATACCTGGACCGATTTCAATCACACCATCTTCTTTTGACAAGTCTCCTGCTTCGGCAATTTTTCTTAAGATATTAGGTTCTGTTAAAAAATTTTGTCCTAAACTCTTTTTAAATGAGAACCCATGTTTTTTTAGTATTTCTTTCGTTCGACTAGGTGTTGCTATGTCTTTGTATTCATTCATTCGTTTCACCTTCTATTATCTCTTTCATTGCCTCTAAGAATTTTTCTTTTGTTATTTGAAACATACTTAATCGTTTTTTTAATTGTTTTCCATTTGTATAGCCGATATTAAGTAACTCACCTAGTTTTTCTCGTCTAACTCTCGAGCCATTTCCGGCTATTAATCCAAATTGAATTAAATCTTCCACCGTGATGTCAGATTCAAAATGATTGGTTGTGGGTGTTGAAACATCTTTTAGCGCTTGAATAATTGCTTCATTACTGGCATGTTCTACGCCCAAACTACCATGTTTCTTTTTAGGAACTCCCTTTGAGCGAGGGATAAAAGCATGTTTAGCATCAGGCACGACAGCCATAATCTGCTTACGGATTTTTTCACCAGGAAAATCTGGATCAGTAAACACAATCACACCACGCACACGTTGAGCGTGTTTAATTTTATCCAACGTTTCGTTATTTAACGCCGAACCATTCGTTTCTATCGTGTCAACGTCTAACACTTGCTGCAATCGTTTTGTATCGTCTTTTCCTTCTACAACCACTATTTCTGATATTTTTTCTTTAGTCATTTTCTTCTAACCTAAACAATCTATGTGCATTTTTTGTTGTTTCTTTTGCCACTGTTTGATAAGGTAAATTTCTTAATTCAGAAATTTTATCAACGACATAATGTGTATACCCAGGTTCATTACGTTTTCCACGATATGGCACAGGCGCTAAATACGGTGCATCAGTTTCCACTAATAATTTATCCATTGGGACAATTTTTGCTGCTTCTTGAACTTCTAGTGTTTTCTTAAATGTGACAACACCACTAAACGAAATATGCATCCCTAAATCTAAAAAACGTTTCGCCCACTCGCTATCGCCACCAAAACTATGCATAATGCCTCCAATATCTTGAATGCCTTCTGATTTTAAAATCTTATAAGTATCTTCCATCGCATCTCTTGTATGGATGCTAATTGGTAGATTCATCTCTTTAGCAATCGCAATTTGACGACGAAAGACTTTTTCTTGTACGTCAGGATCGTCATTCATCCAATAGTAATCTAATCCAATTTCTCCCAATGTCACAACACGAGGATTCGTTAATTTTTCTTGTAAATCTTTTTCAATCTCTTTTGTGTACCTTCCTGCTTCAGTCGGATGCCACCCAATAATACTATGAATAAAAGGGTACTGTTCACTTAACTCTAACGAGCGTTCAATCGTTGGTGTATCAAATCCTACTACTGCCATTTCAGTTACACCTAGTTGTGCTGCTCGCTCAATGACTTCTTTATAATCGTCATTAAATTGTTCTGCATTTAAATGTGTGTGTGTATCAAAAATCATAGTTTTCACTCCTATCACGATGATTTTAACATAAAAAGAGATTGAAAAAGACCACTTTTTCAATCTCTTTTACATTTTCTATCCAACGATACTGCCGTTTTCTGCTCCTTTTGGTGCTTCAACAACATATAATTTTCCATCTGAATTTTCAGCTGATAAAATCATTCCTTGACTGATATGTCCACGAATTTTTCTTGGTTTCAAGTTAGCCACAATCACCACTTTTTTACCAATTAAATCCATTGGTTCAGGATAAAATTCTGCAATTCCTGATAAAATTTGGCGATTGCCTTTGTCACCAGCATCTAATCTAAATTGCAATAATTTATCTGCCCCTTTAACTTTTTGACAGTCTAAAATTTCAGCCACTTTTAATTCAACTTCATCAAACGTTTCAAATTTTACTTCTTTATCTTTAACAGAAACAAGCTTCACATCTTCTGGTTTCCATTCTTCTTCTTCTGTCTGTTGATTCATACTTTGAGCCATCTGTTCTTTAATATAAGCTACTTCTTCTTCAACATCTAGACGTGGGAAAATAGGCGTTCCTTTGCTGACAACTCTGGTACCAGAAGGGAACTCTCCAAAACGAATATCAATCATAGAGACTGTTTCATCATCCAATCCTAATTGGCTAAAGATTTCTTTTGGTGCTTGCGTCATAATTGGTTGTAGTAAAATAGCAGAAATGCGTAAACTTTCGGCTAAATGAACCATGACACTATTTAATTCTGTTTGTTTTTCTTCATCTTTCGCTAAGTTCCATGGCTCAGTCTCATCAATGTATTTATTCGCACGAGAAATGAGACGCCATACTTCACTTAACGCAATGTTAAACTCTAATTTTTCCATTGCTTTATTATATTTACCAATCACATCTGCAGCAGTTGTTGATAATTCACTATCAAAATCTGTTACCTGAGAGGCGTAGTTTGGTACGACACCATCACAATATTTATTAATCATCGCAATCGTACGATTTAATAAATTACCTAAGTCATTGGCTAAGTCATAATTCACACGAGAAACAAAATCTTCTGGTGTAAACACACCATCTGAACCAAACGGAATTGCACGCATTAAATAGTAACGTAGTGCATCTAATCCGTAACGTCTTACTAACATTTCAGGGTAAACCACATTCCCCTTTGATTTAGACATTTTACCATCTTGCATCACTAACCAACCATGAGCAAAAATTTGTTTTGGTAACGGCAAATCAAGTGCCATTAACATAATTGGCCAATAAATGGTATGGAAACGGACGATTTCTTTACCAACCATATGAACATCAGCTGGCCAGTATTTTTGGAAGTTACTATCATCGTCTGTACCATAACCTAAAGCGGTAATATAGTTTGATAGCGCATCAATCCATACATATACCACATGTTTTGGATCACTTTCAACAGGAATTCCCCATTTGAAAGATGTACGGCTAACAGCTAAGTCTTCTAAACCTGGGTTAATAAAATTATTAATCATTTCATTTTTACGAGAAACTGGTTCAATAAAATCTGGGTGTTCTTCGTAATATTCTAATAAACGGTCTGCATATTTGCTCATTTTAAAGAAATAGCTTTGTTCTTTAACAAGTTCTACTTCATGACCACTCGGAGCTAATCCACCAATAACTTTTCCATCTTCATTTCTAAAGACTTCAGCTAATTGATTTTCAGTGAAATACTCTTCATCTGATACCGAATACCAACCTTCGTATTCACCTAAGTAAATATCTCCTTGGTCAACTAAACGTTGAAAAATCTTTTGAACAGATTGTTTATGAGAAGGATCAGTTGTACGGATAAATTTTGTGTAGTCAATGTCTAATAATTTCCATAATTTCTTAACGTCCATTGCCATATTATCTACGTATTCTTGTGGTTCAATTCCTAATTCTTCTGCTTTTTGTTCAATTTTTTGACCATGCTCATCAAGCCCTGTTAAATAAAAGACATCAAACCCTTTCATTCGTTTATAACGAGCCATTGCATCACACGCTATAGTTGTATACGAGCTTCCTATATGTAATTTCCCACTTGGGTAATAAATCGGAGTGGTGATATAAAAAGTTTTTTTATCTTCCACTGTTCGTCCTCCTTTAAGTCACTCTTCATAAAATTCAGCGACATATAATCACCGTTCATTATAGCATAATTCAATAAAAAAAATCATCATAAGCTAAAATTTCAATCTGTCTAGTTCTCTTACTGCATATTAATTAAACAATTGGAAACAAGCTTGATAAATTGGTATAAGTGATAGATAGGTTTGCAATATGTCGTCAAATAAGACATCAGTCGATTCGGTATTAAATCGATTCTTTTGTATCACTCGACCAATTTGAAATTCTCCTTTTTTAACATCTCTCCATCTAGTTAAATCTTTAATGACTCGTTCTTTTTCTAATGCATGATAGTTATTTTTTGTATGGTCTGTGTTTACAACAAAATCATTTGGCAATGACTCAAACCACTCGAGGTGATCCAAGCATGTTTGTGCCATTAAAACTTCATTTTGTGGGTTATCAATAAATGATAACCATATGACTACATATTCCGGTGTAATCCCCAACTGAAAATGAGGAAATTTTTTATAACCTCTTTTATTTCCACCCATTGCACTCCACGTAAAATTTGGTGCATTTGTTGTGCGTCGTCTGTGTTGTGCTATATGAATAGGCAATTTTTCACCCAACAAAGGTTCTAACTCTTCCACTAATTTTTCATCAATCGACTGAAAAACCGGTTGAATTTTTTCACGAATTCCAATCATTCGACTATCTAATCCTTCTATATTAAAAACTTCAAAACATGCTTCATTAAACATTAACATATACTAACTCCTAACAAATATTATCCACTAAAAAAGCGGTCTAAATAGATTACTTTAAATCTATCAGACCACTGTTATTCTGTCTATTTATTTGTGGTTGGATACTTAATGCCAGTTAAGATATCAACCAAATCTTTTATCGATCTGATTTCAATATCTTTTACGACTTTTGTTAATTTTTCAGCCAATACTGGATTAATATATCCTTTTGTTAAACAATCAAATTTATCGACTGATTCTTCCCAAGTAAATGGTCAACAAGGCATACCTGGGTAATTGCTTACTTCATAAGTTGTAACAGTACCATTCATTTGTGTAATTGGTAATACGTGCACAAAAATCTTTTGGATAACGTTTTGTGAAATCAGCATCTGGTTTCACAAGGGCTTTTTGAAGAAGTGCTTGAACATCAGGTTTTATAATACGTGATTCTTCAAACTGAGGTTGCATCACTTGTCTACCTAACACAGCAACAGCTAACAAGTATGGTAGGGAATAATCAGCTTGTTCTTTTGTTGTGATGGCTGCATCCGTATTACCATGTTATACACCGCCCAGAAAAATCATAGGTAATTTTTGGTACATCTGTTTCAATTGACTTGATACTTTCAGACTTAATAGGCGTTTTGGCTAATAATTCTAATATACATTCTATAGCTAGTTATGTATGAATCATTGCAACAAATTTTTTAATGGTTGATTGTGGTACACCTTTATAATTTTCATGTTCCCAATCAAGATCAATTGGTTGTCCTAGTAAATGTTCAATACCCTGAGTCTCTTCTACAATAAACTTGTTTTTTTCCAGCGAAAGAACCCAACGCCAATACAAAGATAATGGGTGTCACTATTGTGATAGATTGCAGAATATGCGACATTCATAAACCTCCCTTCTCTATTTATTCATAAAATAACCTGTGGATAAGAATGATTATCGGTTATTTTGATATTTTTATATCAAATTTTTTAAAAATTTTCAGTCATATCACCAAGGCATTAGAATTCTTACCATAAATTATATTTTATACTGTAAATCCCCAAGCAAGATAAGTGACAATATGTTACTTTTTGTGTTATCATTTTTTTTAGTTAATCAATTAATCTTTGAAGGGGGGTTATGATATGCCAAAAGATACATTCCTTAATCTATCTGCACCAAAAAAAGAAAAAATGGACATGATTTTATTAGATACTTTTTATAACCAATCTATTAGTCAAGTAAAAGTTTCACATATTGTTGAGCAGATGGAAATGTCAAGAGGTGCATTCTATAAATACTTTGTTGATTTAGAAGATGCCTACGCCTATATCGTGAAAAAACAATCCCTACTTATTCATCAAGATATTTTAGATTATATTGCTCAATATAAAAATGATTTTTTCCATGGAATCGAACAATATTTGGTTTTTTGTTCTCACTTAGAAACAGACAGTGCTTACTGGAAAGGACTATTGTTACTAACACGAGCGGATTATCAACGTACGATGAAACGATTAGATTTAGATGACTCTTCTTACATGTTAAAGGAATGGATTAGCCTATTATGTAACAACGACTTTCAAATCCATGAAACTCAAGAAGCTATTAGTTTTCTTTACTTTACTATGGAAGTAGTCATGAACTCGTTAACAGACTTTATTATTAATAATTGGTCTCCAGAAGAGTTGATTGTGGATTATCACTATAAAATTAAATGGATTATAAAAGGAATTAAATAGGAGGATTTAAGATGCAAAAGTTAGCTAGAGCTAGTTTAAGTTATATGATTATCGGATTGATTAGTGGCGTTTACTTCCGAGAAATGACAAAATTTAATGATTTTGATGGTTGGACGCAATTAAGTGTTGTTCATACTCATACCTTAATTTTAGGAATGTTTTTCTTTTTAATTGTCTTATTATTAGAAAAGAATTTTAATCTTACTAAACATAAAAACTTCAAAAAGTTTTATATTACCTATAATATTGGATTAGGTGTTACACTATTAATGTTATTAACTCATGGTACAATGACTGTCTTAGGAATCGAAAGTTCTGCTGCTATTAGTGGTATTGCTGGTTTGGGTCATGTTATTTTAACAATAGGCTTGGGATTTTTCTTTCAAGTGCTGTTGCAATCAATCAAAAAAGACTAGTTGTCTTTTTAATTATCTAGTGACAACTTGTTACTAAGTGAAATGGAGGAATATTTATGTTCTTAGCTTTAAAAGAAATGCGTTACTCAAAGTTACGTTATAGTTTAATTGTTGGTATTATGTTTTTAATCGGACTCGTTGTCTTTTTACTCTCAGGCCTTGCTGATGGGTTATCTCAAGAATTTAGACAAACAGTCGATGACTGGAACGCAAAAGAAATTGTGTTATCGGATGATGCAAATAACATCCTAGCAGCTTCTCAACTAAAATTAGAGGATGTCAAAGATATCTCTTCAAATGAAAAAGCCCCATTATCTCTTTACAGTGGAGCAATTGGCAAAAAAGATAATAAAGTAAATATTAGCTTATTCGGTACAAATGACGATGCTTTCTTCTTACCAAGTGTAACAAGTGGCAAGTCGTTTAAAAAAGATAATGAAGTAATTATTTCTCAAAATCTGGCGGATAAAGGATTTAAAATTAATGATACTATCACAGTAGGTAGCAATGATTTAAAAGTTAAAGTTGTCGGTATTGTTCCATCAACTTCTTATATTGCAACACCTGTTATGTATTCTAACATCAAAACTGCAACTGAAATTAAGTTTGGTGAAGACATGGTTAAAACAACTGATAACTATCCTATTAATGCTGTCTTAAGTAATGACTCGAATACAACCTTATCAAACGATTCACTCACTAAGCTATCTACACAAAAATTTATCGATAACTTGCCAGGATATACAGAACAAAGTTTGACACTCGATTCAATGATTTATGTTCTATTCGTTATTGCTTCGGCTGTTATTGGAATCTTCATGTATGTCATCACACTTCAAAAAACAGCTATTTTTGGTGTTATGAAAGTACAAGGAATTAATTCTTGGTTTATTTCAAAATCAATTTTAGCCCAATCATTCTTAGTTGGGGTATTCGGCGTCATTCTTTCTGGGGTTGCAACTTATTTTCTAAGTTTAGTATTACCTGAGGCTATGCCATTTGCCATTAACATTACCCAATGGTGCATTTATGGTATTATCTTAGTCATTGTCTCAACAATTGGTGGATTATTCTCAATTGTTACTGTTAATAAAGTTGATCCTATTAATGCCATTGGAGGTTAAATAAAATGAAAACTATTTTAAATATGTCACATATTACAAAAAAATTTGGTAAAGGTCACAATGAAGTGACAGCCTTAAATGATTTAAATTTTCAAGTGAACGAAGGAGAGTTTATCAGTGTTATCGGACCGTCTGGTTCTGGTAAGAGTACCTTTTTAACCATTGCTGGTGGATTACAAAGTACAACAAGTGGAAATATCAGTATAAATAATATTGATTTTACTTCTCTTCCAGAAAAAAAACGTGCAAAAATACGTTTTGATGAGATTGGGTTTATTTTACAAACATCAAATCTCATTCCTTTTCTTACAATTGAAGATCAATTTACTTTAGTCGCTAAAGTAAAAAAAGAGAAAGTCAACAAAGATAAGCTGGATAATTTACTAAAATCTTTGGATATAGACCATTTAAGAAACAGTTATCCAAGCGATCTATCTGGTGGGGAGCGTCAACGTGTAGCAATCGCTCGTTCATTATATAACGATCCTAGCTTAATTTTAGCCGATGAACCAACGGCTAGTTTAGATACAGAACATGCGTATAATGTTGTGAAATTACTGGTAAAAGAGGCTCATAACAAGAAAAAAGCAACAGTAATGGTAACTCACGATACTCGTATGATAAAATGGAGTGATCGTGTTTTCCAAATGGAAGATGGTACTCTTAAAGAAATTCATGATTTTTAATTTACACACCTTAGCCTTATAATAGGTTAAGGTGTTTCTTTTTTATGTAATTGAAATAGATACGACTATCTTTTCAATTTATTTTCATTTAGAATGTATATATTATGACGGGATTCGTTATTATTAAAAAGGGAGTATTATCATGTCAAAAAAAGTTTTATCCATTATTGTTCCTTGTTACAACGAACAAGATACCATTCACCCTTATATCAGTCAGATGACTGATATAGAAGCATTATTACCAGAGCTAACTTTTGAATACTGGTTTATTAATGATGGGTCTAAAGATAACACACTAAATGTATTGAAAGAAATCAGTAAGCAGTCTGAACAATATAATTACTTATCTTTTTCTAGAAATTTCGGAAAAGAGGCTGCTCTTTATGCTGGTCTAGAACATGCTAGGGGGAATTACATTACGGTGATGGATGTTGATCTACAAGATCCTCCCGAACTTCTACCTAAAATGGTAGAATTACTCCAACAAGATGATTATGATTGCATTGGGACGAGGCGTGTCACTCGTGAAGGAGAACCAAAGATTCGTTCTTTCTTTGCTAAAAAATTTTATAAAATCATCAATAAAATTTCAGATATTGAAATCGTAGATGGCGCAAGAGATTATCGTTTAATGTCACGTCAAATGGTAGATGCTATACTCGAATTAAAAGAATATAATCGATTTTCTAAAGGTATATTTAGCTGGGTTGGTTTCAATACATATTATTTAGAATTTGAAAATATTGAACGCGTTGACGGTGAAACGTCTTGGTCATTCTGGGATTTATTACAATATTCAATTGATGGGATTATCTCTTTTTCTGAATTTCCACTAAAATTATCGACGATTTTAGGATTTATATCCTTCGTTGCTTCCATCTTCGCACTGATTTTTATTGTTATTCGTGCACTTATATTTGGTGACCCAACTTCTGGTTGGCCATCACTTGTCTGTATTGTTTTGGCTTTAGGCGGATTACAATTACTTTGTTTGGGTGTTGTAGGACAATATCTAGGGAAAACTTTTTTAGAAACAAAACAGCGTCCTATATACATCATAAAAGATAAAAAAATATCATCTTTAAAGGAGGATTGATGGTGCTACTGAGGTTTAAAAATATAGGAAAAAAATGTTTTCCTTTTATCACTATTGTACTAATTGCACTATTTATTTTGTCACCTCAAATTAATATTCGCTTCATTCCTATTGGTTCTGATATTTCCTTTCATTACAATCGATTCTATGATTTATCAGAACAAATAAGAAGTGGCAACTACAATTATTTCATGTCATTATATGGTTTCAATACTAGTGGGAGAATTATTAATGCCTTATATGGGTATGATATCGCCTTTTTAAATGGGCTAATACTTTTCTTTACACAGTCATGGTTAAAATTTCAACTCATCTCGTCCTTTATTTGCCTTGTGATTGCGGGGATAACCATGTATTTTTTAATGCGAACATTTGACTGTGACAAACGATTATCAACAGTTGGTTCAGTAATTTATATGGCATCTTCTCCTATTATGTATTACGTTAGAGCACTAGGTTTCTCTGGTTGGGGAGCGGCATTTCTTCCTTGTATTTTTATTCAAGCTATTCGCTCGATAAAAAATAAAGAAAAACCAATTAATCCCATTTTTTTGGGACTATCAATGAGTTTACTAGTGAATACACATATACTTAGTGCTGTATTAGCTATATTGGCTATTATCCCTTTTTATCTAGTTAGTTTTATTCAGTCAGATAAAAAGTTAAATTGGATAAAACAATTATCCCTATCTATCACTATTTTTACTCTACTATCTTTAAACACTTTAGCGGCTTACATTGATGTTTTTTTATCAAATAACATCTTACAACCTTTTATCCCAAATTCATTCATGAAAAATTCTACTTACATATCTATTACTGAAATGTATGGCAACCGAAATATTGGTATATTTTTTGGGTTCATTTTTTTATTTCAACTCATTTACTTTATACGACATATAAAATATACAGATACACTAGATCGATTAATGACTACTATAGGCGGTGGATTTTTATTACTTTCAACTTCCTTATTTCCATGGGATAGTATCATAGATACCTTTCCTTTTTTATCAATCATTCAATTTCCATTTCGTTTTTCAGTTATCTCTTATATTTTATTAATTCCGGTTTTTTTAAAAACCATTCATTCTATCGAACAACATATTTCTATTAAACAATTTAAAGCTATTTCCCTTTCCTTGATGATTCTCGTTAGCTTTATTCTGTTTGAAGCAAACAGTATCATGGTAAAAAATGCTCAAAGGTGGCAAGATGATCCTGTGGCAATGGGGAATAATCGTCCCAATCTAATTGAAAAAGACCCTGATATGATTCGAAATAATCTTAGAGGAGCTGATTTGACAAAAATATTTGAGACGATTGAAAAAGGAACACCTGATTATCTCCCTATACCAAAAGAGACATCTAGCCAAGTTATTTATAGTGAAATGGACCCTTACGAAGTATATGAACAGGAAATCTTCAACAATCAAAAAAATATCACAACGACTGTACTGGAGAATGGATCCATAAAACTTACTTGGGATAATAAAAAAAATGTGACTACAAAGAAACAACTTCCTTTAATTGTTTATGATCATAGCATCATTGAACTAAACGGTAAATTATTAACTAAATCAGATTATGAAACGTCAGATATAGGAAGTTTGATTATCACACCTAAGAATGGAAAAAATACTGTCATTTTATCTTACAAACCATTTGTTAATATGACTTATGTTATCTTTATTAAAATAGCGGCAACATTGCTTGTTCTCCTATACTGTGCAAGATATAGCTATCAATATTTTACCGATAAAAAGAAAAGAGAGATCTTATGATTAAACTAAAACATTTTTTTACCCAAACGTTAGGTTTATCTGACACATTATTTGAATTATTTATGTATGTTGTGATGGGAGTCTTTACAACAATCATCAATATTGTCATCTTCTATATAATGGAAAATTTGCTTCATGTTAATTACATTATTTCCAACGTGATTGCGTGGGTTTTTTCCGTTTTATTTGCTTACTTATCAAACAAAAAATATGTCTTCGCTCATGAAGATAATACATCATTCATTAATATGAAAGAGATGATGTCCTTTTTTTCATTTCGCTTTCTATCACTTGGAATTGATACAGTTGTATTATTTGTACTAGTCCAATGGCTCAACCAACAACCACTTATCGCAAAAATTATTAGCAATATTGTCGTATTAATCGCCAATTATCTATTTAGTAAATTCATCATCTTTAAAAAACCATCCAACTAGGTCTTATAAACCTAATTGGATGGTTTTACTTTTTGGATGTTCTTTTTTTATATTCATCAACTAATTTTCTTGATTCTCGGATATTATCCATATTTTCATCATATTCTTCTAATACATAAACATGGAATAATAAATCAATTAAAATAAATTGAGACATCAACGAACTCGTCGCAGCGCTTCGAAGTTCTGCTTCTTTTGATTTCACTGTCTGCATAGAAACATCCACATGCTTGCTTAATGTACTCATCCCAAATTGAGATATTCCAATCGTTTTTATCCCCTGCTCTTTTGCAATACGGTTTATCTCTAATACTTCAGAAGTTTCACCAGAATGCGATATGCCAATAAAAATCGAATCTGGTGCAGCAGATGTTAAACTGGCTATTAACAAATGAATATCTGCTATGCAAATACACACCTTCCCTATACGATTCCACTTTTGAGCGATATTTTCAGCTACAAGATAAGATGACCCTATCCCATAAACATATACGAACGGTGCTTTAGAAATCAATTTTATCGCTTCTTTTAAAGTTTCTTCATTCACTAATTGAATGGTTTCTTGCATAGATTGATAAGCATTTCCTAATAATTTTGCCTTCACATCAGCCATTTTTTCAGTTGGTAAAATATCTGAATATTCTTTTGGAACATCCCACTGTCTCTCTGCAGATAACGCAATTTTTAACTCAGGAAAACTTGGAACATTAATGGATTTACAAAATCGAATCACAGATGCAGGACTGGTCTGAGATTCTTTAGCCAGCTCACTAGCTGTCATTTTTGTGACATCTTCTGGTCTTTCTAACACTAAGTTGGCAATTTTTTTTTCTGATTGTGTTAAATCATTATAGATACTCTTGACTCTTTGATGAATATGTTTGCTTTTCATAAGTATCCCTCCAACCTACATAAGTTATTTACTTCTATTATACTATCATTAAATAGATAAAACTATCCAAACAAAAAACTAGATACTTGATGTTACCTAAGTATCTAGCAAATTATGTTATTTATATGCTGTTTCTACATCTTCCATCATGATTCTTGTTGACTCAATTCCACCTGCAGCTAAATACCAAACATCTGGTGTTAAACTAATCACTTTTCCTTCTTTGCCTGCTGTCGTTTCTTTTACTAAAGCATTTTCTGCTACATTATTTTTACTTGTATCCCCACCGATAGCTTTCGTACGGTCCACTACAAACAAAATATCTGGATTTTTTTCTAAAACATATTCATAGGATACTTCTTGTCCATGGGGAGACGGTTTTATGGTCTCATCTGCTGGTAACACACCAAAGCCTTCATAAACAATACCAAAACGTGATTCAGGTCCAAAAACTGATAATGATCCTTCATTCACTAGACTCATCAATCCTTTTTTACCACTTTCTTTTGCTGTTTTTTCTAATGCTTCACGTTGTTTATTTAATGCGTCGACTTTTTCTTTAGCCACATCTTCTTTATCAAATACTGTTCCTAATGTTTCAATATTCGTCATTGTCGATTCCCACGCTTTTTTACTATCTACAGCAAGATACAATGTTGGCGCGATTTTTTCTAATTCTTTTTGCATATCTTGTTGACGTCCAGAAATAATAATTAAATCTGGTTGCATAGCATTTATTTTTTCCATATCCGGTTCTTTAATACCACCTGATGATTCCACATTTTTGTAACTTGATAAATAACTAGGTAATGTTTTTAGTGGTGCACCTACAACAACGTCTGATTTTCCAAATTCTCTAATCGTATCTAATGCTCCCATATCAAACACAACCACTTTTTTAGGGTGTGACGCTAACTCTAATGCTTTTCCATTACTGTCTGTCACCTTAACAACTTCTTGTTTTTCACTGGAAGTGTTGGTTGTTGTATCGGATGTTTTGGATGTCCCACATGCCCCCAACATCACTAACCCTATTATGGCTAAACTAACTAAACGCCATTTTTTTAATCTCTTCATCCATCTATCTCCTTTTATCTATTCATTAAAATATAAACAAAATCGTTTTCCCTCTAATTCACACACACGCATGTTCATATCATATAAGTCATCTAATACTTCTTTTGTGATAATCTCAGCAGTTGGTCCTGCTTTAAATACCTTCCCAGATTTCATCGCCACAATGTTATCCGCATAACTCGCTGCAAAATTAATATCATGCAACACAATCACCACAGTCTTATTTGCTTCATCAACTAACCGACGAATAGTTTTCATCAACATAACAGCATGATTCATATCCAAATTATTTAGTGGCTCATCTAAAAAAATGTACTCTGTATCTTGAGCAAGCACCATCGCAATGTAAGCTCGTTGCAATTGACCACCCGATAATGTATCAATTGTATCACTTGCCAAATCATCTAATCCTAAATAAGACAAAGACTCATCTATTTTTTTTTCATCAATTTGTGTCAATCGACCCTTACTATGTGGAAATCGACCAAAGGCTACCAGTTCTCTAACTGTTAAACGTAACTGAATCCCATTTGCTTGTTTTAGTATTGATAACTTTTTAGCAAGTTCATGTTGATTCCACGCCTTCACCTCCTCTCCATCTAAATAAATGCCACCTTGATCTTTATCAAGAAGCCGACTCATCATACCTAATAGTGTACTTTTCCCAGCACCATTTGGCCCAATAAAAGCTGTCAACGTTTGTGGCACAATATCATAATCAACTGTATCAACCACACGTTTTTCACCATATTTTTTAACCACTTTTTCAATGTTCATTGTCGTGTTTTCCCCCTTTCAGAGAGCAATTTCCATATAAAGTACATGCCACCACTAAACTCAATCACAACACTCAACGTTGTGTTCATATGAAAGACATGTTCCACTAAAAACTGACCTAACACAAGCATTAATATACTAAGTAGAGCGGCTAATGTAAACAGCCAGTAATGTTTGTATACAGGCAACCATTGATACGTCATGTTAGCCACTATAAAACCTAAAAAAGTAATAGGACCAATTAAAGCAGTTGATAAAGCTACACTCAAACTAATTAAAACTAAAATAAACCAACGAAATTTTTGGACATTAACCCCTAAATTTATTGCCTGACAAGTCCCTAAATGAAAGACATCTAAAATAGGTGCTACTAACCAAAATAACAAAACAATTCCAATCACAATTGGAATGACAATATATAACAAAGACACGTCAACATTAGAAAAACTAGCAAATAATTTTCCTTGTAATTTATCGTATTCATTTGGATCCATTAATACTTGAAAAAACGTGCTAACACTTTTAAAAAATGTTCCTAAAACCATCCCTATCATGAGTAGTAAAAATAAATCTTGAGTTTCTTTCTTCAATAAAAAACCAAACAATGTAACACTAAAAATGACCATTAGGCTAACATTTACCGCAAACATTAATAAGGGATGTGATGGTGATTGACCAAAATAAAAGAATAAAATAGTTTGAACTAATACATACAATGAATCAAATCCTAAAATACTAGGCGTTAAAAAATGATTTTGTGTAATGGTTTGAAAACTAATAGTCGATAAACTGGTTAATAATCCCACTATAATAAAAGCTAGTAATTTTTTCCCTCTAATAGATAACGCAAATTGCCAATTACCATATGTTTGATAAGTCATAAAGAAAGCGATACTAATTAATACGATAATAACTAAGCAAATCACCCTTATATAAAGACTTTTTTGGCTCATCTCTTTGCCCCCTTAACAAGTAATACGACAAAGATGATACTCCCTAAAGCACCAACAATTAAACTAACAGGTATTTCATATGGCGGATAAACTACACGAGATAAAATATCTGCCATCACTAAAAAAATACTCCCCGTAATAGCCGTCAACCACAACGTCTCTTTCATATGATCACCTAGAAACACAGAAACAATATTTGGGATAATCACACCCAGAAATGGTAACCCTCCAATTGTAACCAAAATAACACTACTAGCAATAGAAATTAATAATAGACCGATTAAATGAACAAATCTATAATTCATACCAACAGAAATAGAGAACTCTTCTCCCATTCCCACAATCGTAAATTGATAAGCATACATATAACAAATCAAAAGAACTGGTACAGTGACATAAATCAATTCATAATTTCCTTTTGAAATAGTTGAAAAACTGCCTTGTAACCAAGATGTCATATTTTGAATCAACTGGTATTGATAAGCAAAAAAAATGACAATTGAACCAATAATATTTCCAAACATAACCCCTATAAGTGGTACCATCAATTGATTTTTTCCTGGTAGAACTCGTATTAATTGAATAAATACTATTGTACCTAAAAAAGCAAAAATAAAAGCAATAATAGACTTTGTCAAAATAGTGCCATTTGGAAAAAATAACATTGCCACTAACATACCTAGACGTGCACTATCCATTGTTCCAGCTGTCGTTGGAGACACGAATTTATTTTGAGTTAGATGTTGCATGATTAATCCTGAAACGCTAATTGTTGCTCCAGCTATGATTAAACTAATCGTTCTAGGAACACGCGTGGTCCATAACACTAGTGACTGCATTTCACTTAGCTGAAAGATATCTTGAATAGGAATGCTTTGAACACCAATAAATAAAGAAAATGTTGCTAGTAATAATAAACTAACTATCGGTATACATTTTTTCATCCAAAACCCTCCTAATTGATAATGATTTTCATTTACAGTTAATTTTATCCAAATTTTAACTTAATTGCAATATCTTTTCACAAATTTCCCATGAGATGATATGTTATACTAAAAGTAATTGGCCAATAAAGGAGTGAATAACGATGGGAACAGATATTCAAGACTATTTAGATAAAGGACTATATGGTAGTCCCAAATTAAAACCTGATGAACAAAGGAAGTTTCTAGGTACTTTTAGAGAAAGAGTTGTCTTTATTTTATCCTTGTCTGATTTAACCTCTGCTTCTTACGAAAATTTTGCAATCAGTCAATTTCAAAAATATCCTGGTGGGACATTGCTTGTTAATGCGTTATTAAAACCAGCTATTCAAAAACAGTTAATCCATCTCACACAAACCAATCACGTATCTCTAAAATTAGTGGACACAGAAAACACCCTATTAGCTGATCAAGCTATCGTGGTGGTTTATACTCTCAATCATGCTGTTAATAAAGAAAATATTGAATTACCCTTACAAACTAAATTTTCAAACACCACTCACGATATAAAAAAAGCACCGACTACAACAAAATCTGAAAGTTTTTTTAAGTCCTTATTTTCAAAAAAATAAGATATTAGTTGCTTTATAAAAAAAGTAGTGTTAATACTACTAACAATAATAAAAACGAAAGGATGATCATCATGATAGTAGCAAATCACACAAAAACATGGCAAAACTGGCAAATATGAAGTTGTGTGTATGCTACATTTGGCATAGATGAAACTTTTAGAGTACTTTCTAAAAGCATCTATGTCGGTGATTATCTTTAAAATAGATAAAAGACCACACCGTCAATACAAGGACGGTGTGGTCTTTTTTAGAAGTACTCTCTTAATGGAACAAGTAACAAAGTATTTAAATATAACTGTTTAAATATTTAAGTTAAACCAAACGTGATTTTAAAAAAAAATTCTTTAAAAAACTGTAAAATCCGTTTACTAGACAACGAATTTTACAGGATTTTTCATTTCAGAACACGCTTAATCCATTTTAAATGGTTAGTTGTGTAAGGTGGGTAAATAAACGGAGTATCTATTTTAGGGGAAGATAATATGGCTCGTTTATGTGAAAAAGTATCAAAACTATATTTTCCATGATAGTTTCCTATACCAGATTCTCCTACCCCACCAAAAGGCAAATGACCAGAGACAAGATGAAAAATGGTGTTATTAATACTAACACCACCTGATGAGGTATGAGATACTATTTTTTCTTGTTCCTTCTTATCTTGGCTAAATAAATAAAGTGCTAGCGGTTTAGGTCGAGTAGTTATCTGATGAATCACATCATCTAATGACTGATAAGAAATAATAGGTAAAAGTGGTCCAAAAATTTCATCGGTCATTAATGGTGATTCCCAAGTAGAATCATATAATGTCGGTTCAATATAGCAAGAATTAACATCATACATCCCACCACTAATTAGATCGGCTTTTGATTCTTCCATTAAACGAATCAGACGGTTTGTATGTCGTTCGTTGACAATTCGTGAAAAGCTTTTACTTTGTTTAATATTCCTTCCATAAAATCGTGTCACTGTTTTTTGACACTCATGAATAAATTGATTTTTAACGGATTCATGCACTACCACATAATCAGGGGCGACACATGTTTGTCCTGCATTCATCATTTTTCCATAGATAATCCGTCTTGCCGCTAACGAAACGTCAGCTTTTTCTGTAACAATGGTCGGACTTTTCCCTCCAAGTTCTAGCGTTACAGGGGTTAAATGATTTGATGCAGCTTTCATCACACTTTTTCCAACGGTGGTACTTCCTGTAAAAAAGATGTAATCAAATGGTTGAGCTAATAGTTCAATCGTGATTTCTTTTTCACCTAAAAAAATATCCACATAAGACGAAGGAAATAAATGATGAATCATTTTTTCTATCACTTGCGAAAAAGTTGGTACCAGTTCAGATGGTTTTAAAATAGCCGTATTACCTGCAGCTATCGCTCCTACTAATGGTTCTATTAGTAATTGAAATGGATAATTAAATGGACCAATAATCAAAGCGACACCATAAGGCTCACTAATAACTCGGCTTTTGGAAGGAAGTAAGAATAAAGGAGTTGGCTTTTTTTCTTCTTTCATCCATTTTTTTAATGACTTTTGAGTTGTACGAATACTATTTAAAACAAATCCTATTTCTGTCGCATAAGTCTCTAATGGATGTTTCCCTAAATCTTGTTGTAACGCTTCAATTATTTCTGTTTCATAAGATAATATAGCCAATCTTAATTTTTCTAATTGTTCTAGTCGAAAACTTAATTCTTTAGTTTGCTGTGAATAAAAAAAAGCACGTTGGTTTTGTAAGACTGCTTGAATCGTTTTAATCATCATTCTCATTCTCCTCATTTTATGATGCTTACTTACAGTGTACCAAATAAAAAAGAAAAAAACGAAAAACAGTTTTTTTCTTTAAACGTTATTTAATTATAGCTGACCATTTCTCTTTAAGCTATTTGCAATACCATCCTCATAGGCACTATCGGTAGAATTTAAATCACCTCATTTAAGAAATAAAAAAACACCAAACCAAAGTAGTTATTCTACAATGGATTGATGGTGCCTGATCGTATCAGTTACACTCCGTCTGTTTTATAAATAAACTACAATACCATTAGAAAGCGATTTAGAATATAAAAGATAAAAAAATCTAGACTTGAATCTAGATTTTTTTGAAGATAGTAGTTATTTTTTTAGTTCTGGATATAATAACAACAACACATCCATCGTGAGTCGTTGTCCTGCACCGGCATAAGGGTAAATATGCATATGCATTGCTGGGTTGAAATTTGCTTCAATAATCCCATACGTTTGTCCATCTTCCTTATTCCCATTGATTGAACTATCAGGAATAATTAAATCAATACCACATATTTTAGCTCCTAATGCTTCTACAGCAGACTCAGCTATCTGTTTATAATGTTCACTCATCTCTTCTGTCACATCTAGTGAATCGCCACCTGTACTGACATTTGAATTTTCACGAAGGTAGACACGTTGATTTTTTTCAGGAATGCTTGATTTAGTCAATTTTTGTTCTTTCAACATCAGCTGTTCAATATCACCTAACTGAATTTTTTCTAAAGGCGCTCTATGGTGCGTCCCACGTAGACTATCTTTATTTTTTTCAGCTACCAATTCTTCAACAGTATGTTCCCCATCACCAAGGACATTAGCTGGTGTTCGCAACATAACCGCACGTGTTTTTCCATCTAATACAAAGAAACGATATTCAGTACCTGGAAGAAATTCTTCAACTAAAATGCTATTGTCTTCACTAAATGCAATTCGAACCGCTTCATCATAATCTTCCTTTGTCGCACCATCTTTGAAAATAGAAATACCTAAACCATAATTCGTTGTTTTAGGTTTGACAACAATCGCACTATCTTTAAAAATCGGATAAGAAATAAGCGCCTCATCTACTGTTGAGAATTCTTTTCCTAAAGGAACATGAAATCCTGCTTTATCTAATACTTTTTTAGTGACTGTTTTATTCTCCATCATAAGAGGGACAACATAAGAATCACGACTCGTCATATTCGCATTTTTAACATACTCAACTTGCCCGTTTAATGATAACTTTAAAAACTGATCTGTTCTATCTAACACATCAACTTTGACACCTTTTTGTATCGCATCAAACATAAAAATTTGTGTTGATAATTCCATGTCTCGGTAACCAGCTAACTGATATGGTTTAGCAAATGCTTCATCATAATATAAATCAGCAAAATAACGACCTAAGTCTTCGTTTGTCCAACTTTTTTCTGCCATTAATTCTAACATTTGTCCTGCTAATGTTTTAGTCGGATAATCCATAACATGTTTCATTTCATTAAGTAACTCCGTACAGTCAAATGGTGTCGTTAATTGCTCGTTTAATTCGGTCATTTTTTCTAGCAACCAAGATCCTTCTTCATGTAAAAAGGTCTTATCTAAAGGATGCTCTAATGACACTTTATTGTTATACTCAGTTCCTAAATCTAACATATGAGTCGCATCTGTTGATTCTTCATCTAAGAACAATAGTGTTAGTAAGAACAAGTGCAAGAACCTCAATGTTTCTTTTGAAATACCAATACGTTCAAATGGATCTAAGTCAATATTTCGAATTTCAATATAACTTACACCACGAGTTAAAAGTTCCTCTACTTTATCACTGCCACGTAAACGAACAGACGAATAAAATTCTTTCGTTTCGATTAACTCACCCTTATCTACTAATTCTTCTAAATCAGATACATATTGATCAATTGTTTGATAGGACACAGCAATCTCTGGCCGATTTGTATAACCATACTCGCTATTTCTAATACTACGAACAGGTTGTTCTGGTTCTTTATCTGTAAAATATCTTTTATCAGCAAACGGACTTGCACCAAATAAATAGGTAATTAACCAACGATAGCGTAAATATTGACGAGATACTTTTAAGTAAACATCCGTTCTAAACGCCACAAAGTCAGTGTAATCTGTTTGCAATTGGAACAAACTCATTAATAAATCATGTGAGAACTCAAAATTATAATGAATACCACTCACCATTTGTTTTCTCTTACCATAGACTTTCGCTAAGTAACGACGGTAGTTAATATCTCCTTGATGTTCTAATTTTGCAATTTTAATATCACGATCATCTTCTGGTAAATCAGGTGGCATACTAATTGGCCACAATCTCTCGCCATCTTCCATCGAACGCATCACAACGTCATGTAAGGCTTCTAATTGCTCGATAGCACCTTGATCTGTATCAAACACTTGAGTGATTAATTCAGTTTGTGTTTCACTAAAATCAGTTTGGATGTATGGATGAAAACTACGACTTCCTAAAGAAGACGGATGATCAGTTGTTGCCAATTCACCATTAGCATCGACACGCTGACTTTCTTTTTCTAATCCTATTTTAAAACCAGAAAGAACGGATTGGATTCTTTCATCTGTTAAATATGTTTGTAAACTTTTCATTGTTATTGACCTTTTCCCTTTGTCATTTCTATGAAATATTATATCATTCTATGTTTTGAAACCATAATTTTTTGTTTATCCCACATAAAAAAGCCAGCCATCAAATGTGATGACTGACTATAACATTAAGCATTTGCTTTTGCATGTTTTCTCTTAAGTAATGTTCCTAAAACAAGGGCACTAATGAACGCTCCTAAAATAATGAATAATAGATACATTAATGGATTACTTACTAATGCAATAACGAAGATACCACCATGTGGCGCCATTAATTTAATTCCTAATGACCCAACTAAACCACCTGTAACAGCAGCTCCAATCACAAAACTTGGAATCATACGTAATGGGTCAGATGCAGCAAATGGAATAGCTCCTTCAGTTATAAATGAGAATCCCATGATTAAGTTTGGTAATGCTGATTCTTGTTCTTTTTTAGTAAATTGATTTTTAAATAACATAATCGCAATAAAGATTGCTAACGGTGGAACCATACCACCCGCCATAACGGATGCCATCACCACACTACCACCACTTTCAACAGTTGCTGCAAGTGTTCCTGTACCAAATAAGTAAGCTGCTTTGTTGATTGGTCCACCCATATCAATAACCATCATACTTGCAAGTAACGCTCCTAATAACGCCGCATTTCCACCTGAAAGGTTAGCTAAGAAGTTATTCAATCCATTATTAATAGCAGACATTGGAATATTAATAAATAACATTAAAAATCCGGTAATCAATAACCCAAACACTGGATAGAACAAGATAGATTTAATCCCATCTAATGCTTTTGGTAAGCCTTTAAAGATATATTTCAAGAAAACAATTACATAACCGGCAAGGAAACCACCAACTAAAGCTCCCAAGAAACCTGAAGGAATAGTGTCAGTTAATTGACCAAATGCCACCCCACTTGCTGACATAGCACCTGCAGCAAAACCAACAACCAAACCTGGTCGATCAGCAATACTTGACGCAATAAATCCAGCTAAAACTGGTAACATGAAACCAAATGCAGTGTCCCCAATAGTTTTAAAGTAAGCCGCAATTGGATGATACGTCCCTAATTGACTTAATTGATTTTGTGGCACACCCATCATTTGGTCGATTAGGAAGGCTAAAGCAATCGCAATCCCACCACCGATAACAAATGGTAACATGTGACTAACACCGTTCATTAAATCTTTGTAGATTTTAGCTCCAACTGAACCTGACGTTGTTTCTTCGCTGGATTCTTCATTTCTACTTGATGAGTGGTGATAAACAGAGGCACTACCGTCAGTTGCTAAACGAAGTAATTCTTCTGTTTTCTTGATTCCATCACTTACTGGACGGTTAACTAATTTTTTACCTTCAAAACGAGCCATTTCAACATTTTTGTCAGCTGCGACAATAACACCTGTTGCTCTTGCGATTTCTTCATCAGTTAATTTGTGTTTAACCCCTTCAGAACCGTTTGTCTCAACTTTAATGTTAATACCCATTTCTTTTGCTTTGTTTTTCAATGCATCTTCTGCCATATAAGTATGAGCAATACCTGTTGGACAAGCAGTAACAGCCACAACAAATGGGGCATCTTCTACTTCTTCAACGACTTCTTTTTCTTCTTCGTCTAATTTTTTCTCTGCTTTATCAACAATTGATAATACTTCATCAGGTGTATTGGCTTCTTTCAAATCAGCAATCATTCCTGGATTTAGTAATAAACGAGAAAGACTAGCTAATGCTTGTAAATGGGTATCATTTGCGCCTTCTGGAGCCGCAATCATAAAGAATAAATAAGTTGGTTGCCCATCTAATGCTTCATAATCTAAGCCTGCTTTGCTTCTAGCGAATAAAACAGTTGGTTTAACTACCGCTTTATTTTTAGCATGAGGCATGGCGATTCCGTCACCTAAACCTGTTGTTGTTTGTGCTTCTCTAGCTAGAATCCCTTCTTCAAACACTTCTTTATCATCAATACGGCCTGTTTCATACAATTTGTTTACCATCTCTGTGATGGCACTTTTTTTATCAGTGGCTTTTAAGTCCAAGATCATACAATCTTTAACTAACAAGTCATTAATTTTCATTTTATTTCCCCCTAGTATTCTTTTAAAACGTCAATTTCAACACGTGATAACTGGTGTTTAATTTCTTCAGCTGTCGCTAAATCGGCACTAAATGCTGTCGCGCTTCCACACGCAATCCCTGTTTTAAATGCCTCTACAGCATCACTACCTTGACTTAGCTGACTAACAAACCCTGCAACAACAGAATCTCCTGATCCTACTGAATTAACTAATGTTCCTGTTAATCCTTTGGCACGATAAATACCTGTTCCATTAAATAAGACAGCTCCATTGGCACCCATTGAGATAATCACATTTCTAGCACCTTGTTGAACTAATTTTTCCCCGTAAGGCAACATGTCTTCAAATGTTTTAAACTCAACATTGTATAAATCGGCTAATTCATGTTCGTTTGGCTTAATTAATGATGGTTTGTACTGTAATACATCGAACAGACTAGCATCACTAATATCTACTACAAATGGAACATTTTGTTCATGTGCCATTTTTGATAATGTGACATAAATATCTTTTGGCACGCCCATTGGTAAGCTGCCTGATAAAATCAACCAATCTTCTGGTGTTAAACTACTGATTTGGACATTCAAATCATCTAAATCTTCTTGTTTAATAGAAGGTCCTAAACCATTAATCTCAGTCTCTTCTTCACCTTTTAATTTGATGTTAATTCGTGTGTCACCTGATACATGGATAAAGTTATTTTGCAGACCATGATTGATTAACTGCTCTTCAATAAATTTACCTGTAAACCCACCAATAAAACCAAGATTTTGAGATTGGACACCTAGTTGTGACAATACTCTTGAGACATTAATTCCTTTACCACCTGGAAATTTGTACTCTTTCGTCGTTTTATTCAACTTACCTTCTTCAAATCCTGGTACGCTAATCACATAGTCAATAGCTGGATTTAATGTTAATGCATAAATCATTTTATTACCTCCTTTATTGTTGCAACCCCTTGATACCGTGAGCGTTGTTTCTTTGTTAACTGATTCGTTATGATAATCCCTGTATCAATTGACTCGATTTGAGAAAAATTTAGCTTATCAAACTTTGTATCATCAACTAAAAAATAAACTTGTTGTGCTTGATGAATCGCTGTTCGTTTCATCATGGCTTCTTCTGGGTCAGCTGTCGTTAATCCATAAACTGGGTGAACGCCATTCGCACCCATGAAAGCCTTATCAAAAAAATACCGTTTCAATTGCTCGCCACCAAGCTGACTCACTGATGCTGTTGTGTTCTTTCTAATATTTCCACCGATTATAATCGTGTCGAAACCTAAATCAGTCGAAACGCACGCATGATGCACGGAATTTGTTACGATTGACACATTTTTTACTTTTATAAGTGATAATAATTCCAAGGTTGTCGTGCCAGCATCAATATAAACAACATCGCCTTCTTTTATTAATGATGCCGCATACTGAACAATTTCTTGTTTCTTTTGAACGTTTCTGAAAGATTTTTCCTTCATCGTTAATTCTGGTTCTAAACGAAATGTTAACTTTGCCCCACCGTGAATTCGGATTAGCCAACCTTCTGCCTCTAATTCCTGTAAATCTCGACGAATTGTGGATTCAGACACCCCAAGTTCTTCAATTAATTCTCGAACTTTTATGACCTTTTTTGCTTTTAATTCATCTAAAATTTTTTCTTGTCTTTCTTCAGTCAACATAACTCTCACTCCATACCTGTATTATACAATCAAAAACCGTCAAAATCAATCAAAAACCGTCAAAAAAATCCATAAAAAAGAAGAGGTTTCCCTCTTCTTTTTTATTACATGTTATCTGGTGATTGAATACCAAGTAAACGCAATCCTTCTTTAAGTACAACGGATACTGAATAGACTAAAGCAAGGCGTGCATCTTTTTGACTGTTATCTTCTAAGATTTTTGTTTTTGAATAATACTTATTAAATTTTTGAGCTAAATCGATCACGTATTTAGCCACTACAGAAGGCTCATATTTACGATAAGCTTCTTGTACTTTATTTGGGAAATTATATAAAGCTTTCACAACTTCCCATGATTCATCATCTGATAGTGAGTAATTTGCCTCACTAGTTGGAGCGATCCAGTCGGCTTTTCTTAAAATACTTTCACATCTTGAACGAGTATACTGGACGTATGGTCCTGTTTCTCCCTCAAACTGGATAATATGGTCTAGGTTGAAGTCAAAATTATTTAGACGATCATTTTTAAGGTCATGGAACACAACTGCCCCAACACCCACTTGATGTGCTACTTCTTCTTTGTTTTCTAATGTTGGATTCTTTTCATTGATAATGTTTTGTGTTGCATTAATGGCTTCATTCAACACTTCTTCCAACAGAATAACATTTCCTTTACGTGTCGATAACTTTTTACCATTTGATGTAATCAAGCCAAATGGAATATGTTTAATGTCATCTGACCACTCGTAACCCATCTCTTTTAGCACAGCTTTTAATTGTTTAAAATGAATAGATTGCTCGTTTCCTACAACATAAATTGATTCGTCGAAATCATAATTTTCTTTACGATACATAGCTGCCGCTAAATCACGTGTAATATAAAGTGTTGCGCCGTCTGATTTTCTAATCAACGCTGGATTCAAGTCATATTTTTCAAGATTTACAATATCTGCACCATCATCAGAAACTAATAATTCTTTCTCAAGTAACCTATCTATAACTGGTTGCATTTTATCATTGTAGAAGGCTTCACCATTATATGAATCAAACTCAATCCCTAACATATCATATACTTTTTGGAATTCTTTTAGTGATTCTTCACGGAACCATGTCCATAATTCGATAGCTTCAGTATCACCATCTTCTAGCTTTTTAAACCATTCACGTGCTTGGTCATCAAGTTCAGGGTATTTTTCGGCTTCTTCATGGAAATGAACATATAAAGCAAGTAACTCACTAATTGGGTTTTCTTTGACTTTTGCTTCGTCTCCCCATTTTTTATAAGCCACAATTAATTTACCAAATTGTGTTCCCCAGTCACCAACGTGATTGATTTTAACAGGTGTATAACCCACTTTGTCAGCTAATTCGGCTAATGAATTTCCAATAACTGTTGAACGTAAATGCCCCATTGACATTGGTTTCGCAATATTTGGTGAAGACATATCAATGACAACATTTTTCTCTTGACCCAAAGTTGAATCACCATAATGATTTTTTTCAGATACTACTTCATTTAACACTGCGTTACTCACTTCTGATTTTTTAAGGAAGAAGTTGATATACCCTCCCATTGGAGTAATTTGTTCGTAATTTTTTGTGTCAATTTCTTTTGATAATTCTTCTGCAATGACATTTGGTGCTTTCCTTTGAATTTTAGATAAAGAAAACACTGGGAAAGAATAATCCCCATGGCTACTCATTTTAGGTTTTTCAATTAGGTTTAAGATTTCCTCATAACTCAATTGCTCACCTAGTACTGCTGCTAAATCTTTAGCAATCATTTCTTTAAAATCCATAAATAAACCCCCTCGTTTTAATAAAAAAACGTCTCCTATTAAGTTAATATCTTAATAGGAGACGTCATAAATATTCATAAATCAAGTTTTTTATTCAATATAGTATCCTTAAAAACAGTCTACGATTCGATTGACTAAAACTTATTTTATTATCATTTATAGTTATTAATGAACATCATTCCTACTGTGTTCATTGTATCAAGAATTATCATAAAAATCTAACTAAAAATAAGCATTGCCCCAATTAAAATAATTAGATTTATAATCGTCATAATTATCAATGGTTTTGTTATAAATTTCACCCAAGTTGCATAATTAACTTTAGAGATTTCCAATCCTCCCATAACAACACCTGATGTTGGTGTGATTAAGTTAACCAACCCACACCCTGAAGCAAAAATCATTACCATAACATCTGGGCTTAATCCAACTTCTTTAGCTAACGCTCCCATAACTGGAATTGATACATACGCTAATCCTGAGGTAGATGGAATAAGGAATGACAAGAATAAGTACAATACAAATGCCCCAATGACAAATAATACTGGAGATAAATCTTTTAACATATTTGCCGCACGGTCTAAAATTAATAAATCTAGGTGGGTAGTAGACATCAATACTGACGCTCCACGAGCAACAACGATGATTAATACAACAGATAACATGTCTGCACACCCTGCAACAAATTCGTTAACAATATCTTTTTCTGGAATTTTATTAACAACAGCAATGATGACTGCCATAATAAAGAACCACATTGCCAAATCACCAAAGTACCATTCACCAAAACTATTACCTGTAAGAACCGCTGTCCAACCATCAAAAATCTTAATACCAAAGTCTTGCCAAGGAATTAATGATACAATCATGACAACAAACGTTACAGCAAATAACATCAAAACAGTTTTATGTTTTTTGGTAAATTCTAATTCAGTAGTTCCTTTTTGACCATAAGTTTCTTCCATTTCTTCTCGTTCTTGAAGAGATAAAATGGAAGAACCTTTATCTGCTTTTACTTTTTTCGCATAACCAGTCACAATATAGATAGAAAACGCAGTAGTTGTAATCCACAAAACAGTACCCACGCCTAGGATAACACCGACATTCGGTTGAATGCCTATCCCTTTTAACGCATCCATCGCTGTACCGGTTGAGAATGGGTTGACAGTTGATCCAATTACTCCTGAGCCAGATCCTAAAAGAATCGTTCCTACTGTCACAATGGAGTCAAACCCCGAAGCAACCATCGTTGCTCCAAGCAAAGCATAAAATGGAATCGTTTCTTCACTCATACCATAAGTTGATCCACCGATTGAGAATAATATCATCAAAATAACAATAATAACGATTTCATTACCTTTTAATTTTTTTACAACATTTTGAATTCCGGCTTCAAGAGCCCCTGTTGATGTTACAATATTTAAAAAACCACCCAATACTAAAATAAACACGCAAATGTCAATTGCTTCTTTAAATCCATTAAATGGTGCCATGACAACATCTGACACTGTTGCCCCAACAACATGATCAATCATTTCTTTTCCGCCATCAATCATTTGTGGCGTAAATGTTTGGCCATTTAATAACTTTGTGATAATACCTAATACAATGATAATAATAAACAAAATACTAAATGAAGTTAGTTGTTTTTTTTGCTTTTTCTGTTTTGTCTCAGCCATGTCTTTTTATGTATAACAGCTTGTCGTTGTTATACCTCTCCTCTCCATAAATTATTATTAATCGGTTAGAATCTTTTTGAAGAAATCAATATCTAAGAAACTAAAATACTTTCTGTTATATTTTATTTTTTTTTCTTTTATCAATTGTTTAATGACACCACTGGCTGTTTCTCTGGTCGTTCCACTTGACTTTGCTATATCACTAATTGTAATAGGATAAGGAACAGTCACTATTTTTATAGGGTACTGAACCTCACCTAAATTTTTAAAAATAATAGCCAGTGTAGTAACTACTCTGTAATACGAATTACTCATGTTACTTTTTTGTACCTTAATTATTTGAAGTTTCATAATTTCTGATTGATCATTTACTAATTGGATAAGTTGCGAACTATTTTTCCCAATAATCTCTTCATAAGTTTTAGTTGGAATCAAGACAATATCAATATCTGAATAGGCGACACAGGACAAAAAATATTTTGCATCACTAAATAAACCAATCTTAGGGATTATGGTTTTAGGCTTCACAAAATCTAAACAAGAAAAAGAATCTGTGTTATCTATTTTTTCTAACCGTATAACACCTGATTTTAAGAAGAAAACATGATTACGTTCATCGCCTGGATAAAATAAAACTTGTCCTTTTTTATAATGGCGAACTAAACAGACATCATTTAATTTCGTTATATCTTGTGCTGATAAGTATTGAAATTCTCTATATTGCGTACTAATTTCTTTTTCTACACTCATCTAACCAACCTTTACAAATATTATAGTGTAACGATTGTTCCGACAGAATTTGATCCATTAAACTCGCCTAAGCATTCTAATGAGGTAATCACTGCTTGTTTACCTGGATTATTTTTTGCAAATTGAATAGCCGCTTCAATTTTTGGTAACATACTACCCGGTGCAAAATGACCTTCTAATTTGTATTTTTCTAAATCAGCAACAGTGACATTCGTTAATTTTTCTTCATTTTCTTTACCATAGTTAATATAAACATTATCGACACCTGTCAAAATAACAAACATGTCAGCTTCGACAAGATGTGCTAATTTTTCTGATGCAAAATCTTTATCGATAACTGCTTCAACTCCTTTTAAGTTGCTTCCAACAACTGGAATTCCTCCACCACCACAAGAAATTGTGATAACATCATTATTTACTAAAGTGTTGATTGAGTCTGCTTCACAAATATCAATAGGTTTCGGACTAGCAACCACTTTACGCCAACCTCTACCAGCATCTTCTTTGAATACTGAACCAGTTTTTTCCTCTTCTTCTTTTGCTTGTTCTTCTGTTAAGAAGGGGCCAATTGGTTTTGTTGGGTTTTTAAATGCTGGATCATTTTCATCTACAACAACTTGAGTTAATAATGCTGCCACATCTTTTTGAATATTTGCATCTCTTAATTCATTTGCCATAGCATTTGACAACCAATATCCAATACTTCCTTGAGTCATTGCCACACATGTATCAAGTGGTAATGCAGGATTACTTGGTGAATCTGCTGCTTGTTGTTGTAATAACAGATTTCCTACTTGTGGACCATTACCATGTGAGATAATTAATTTAAAACCTTGCTTAACTAAAGCTACTAGGTATTTTGATGTTTGAATCAATGCTTGTTGTTGTGCTTGTGCACTAGCATCATCGGATAGAATCGCATTGCCTCCTAAAGCTACAACGATTTTTTGTTCCATAAAGAAAAACTCCTCTCCATCAATTAAATTTACTTTTAAAAAAAGCAGCATGTAAAACATGCTGCTTAAACGTTTTTTATACTCGTGGTATGAATAGATTACCTAGAGTAGCAGCCATAATAGCTTTAATTGAATGCATTCTATTTTCTGCTTCTTCAAATTGACGTCCATATTTACTTCTGAATACTTCGTCAGTAATCTCCATCTCAGAGATTCCAAATTTTTCTGCAACCATCTGTCCATATTCAGTTTCTGTGTCATGGAATGCTGGTAAACAATGAAGAACAATTAATTCACCATCTGTATTACCTGTTTTATTTACCATATCCATATTAATTTGGTATGGAGTTAATAAGTTAACACGTTCTTCAAACTTATCTTCTTCACCCATAGATACCCATACGTCTGTGTATAAAACATTCGCATCTTTTACTGCTTTATCTACGTCATCAGTAATCATTAATTGACTTCCTGATTTTTCAGCAAATTTCGTTGCATAGTTTACCACATCATCAGCTGGGAATAATGATTCTGGTGCACAGATTCTTACGTTAACACCTAAGATAGCTCCAGTTACTAATAAACTGTTTGCCATGTTGTTACGTCCGTCTCCAACATATACTAATGTTATACCTTCTAAACGACCGAAATTTTCTTTTATTGTCATAAAATCTGCGATCATTTGTGTAGGATGCCATTCATCTGTTAAACCGTTCCATACTGGGACACCAGAATATTTAGCTAGTCCTTCTACTACTTCTTGGCTAAAACCACGAAATTCGATTCCATCGAACATGCTTCCTAAAACAATTGCCGTATCTTCAACTGATTCTTTTTTACCTAATTGAATATCATTTTTTCCTAAATACTCAGGATGAGCCCCTAAATCAATTGCAGCTGTTGTAAACGCCGATCTAGTTCTTGTTGAAGTTTTTTCAAATAATAATGCAATATTTTTTCCTTCTAAGTAATGATGAGGGATATTACGTTTTTTCAAATCTTTTAAATGAATTCCAAAGTCAATTAGATATTCTAATTCTGCTTTCGTAAAGTCCTTTTCAGCTAATAAGCTACGTCCTTGAAATACTGATGATGTCATTTTAGTTCTCCCCTTTAATTTAATTTTTTTAAATTTCTTCTCTTTCTAATGGCATGCTCATACATCTTGGGCCACCACGACCACGGACTAATTCACTTCCTGGTACATAATTCAACTTAACGCCTGCTTCTTCTAATAATTTATTTGTAATTAGGTTTCTATCATAAACAACTACTTCACCTGGTGCGATAGCTAATGTGTTCGAACCATCATTCCACTGTTCTCTAGCAGCAGCAGTTAAGTTACCGCCACCACAACGGATTAAATGTACTTTCCCTAATCCTAAATATTTACATAAAATATTTTCTAATGTATCTTCTTCTTTAACTATTTGCATTTCACCATTATCATCTTGTGAAATAGAGTAAACTGTCAATTCCCCCTCAATTTCTGGGTGAATTGAAAATTTATCATAATCAACCATTGTAAACACTGTATCTAAATGCATAAATTTACGATACTCACCGATATTAAACGCTAAAATATGTTTGAATCCAATATTTTCATCAAAAATATTTTTTGCCATTTTTTGGATAGACGCTGCATCTGTTCTTTGAGAAATACCTATCGCTAACACATCTTTACTTAAAACTAATTCATCTCCACCCTCGATACGAGTTGTTTCTGTTCTATTGTATACTCGAGGAACATTTTTTCCTGCAAATCTTGGATGATAATCAAATATATACTGAGCGAATATTGTTTCGCGATTCCGTGTTTCTGCATACATATGGTTAATTGATACTCCGTTACCAATAGTAGCAAATGGATCACGAGTGAAATACAAGTTAGGCATTGGATCAATAACAAATGGATAAGATGATTCAACCATGTCTGTTAAGTTATTCATTTCAAAATCTGGCAACTCAACTTTTTGCATACCTGCCATTGCTTTGTCAATTAAATCGCGATTAGTTGGTAATGATAATAGAATTTCTTTTGCTTTTTCTTTAGCAGTTGTGCTCTTAATGTCTGCTTCTTCTAGGTATTGATCAACAAATTTCATTTTAACTTCATCATTAATCAACGCCTCCGCCGCTAAATCTTCTAAATAAACTACCTCCACGTCTTTGGATCTTAACAAGTCAGTAAATGCATCATGTTCTTTTTGTGCTTGTTCCAAATAAGGAATATCATCAAATAATAACCTTTCTAAATAATCAGGCATTAAATTTTCTAATTCTCCACCTGGTCGATGCACCAAAACCGTTTTCAATTTACCGATTTCTGAAAAAACTTTGATTGGACTTTCCATGTCAAAAACCTCCTTACGTTGTTTACATTCATAGATTAACAAATAGTTTATTTTTGAACAATATTGAAGTTAGAATTATAAATGCGAAGTATGCATCATTATGTCAATCACTGGATATAAAATACACAAAAACCTATTAAACACCACTAACTTCCCATTATAGATAAATATTTACCCATATTTATTTTTTTTATTCATAAAAAATATCAAAAAATGTAAGCGCTTGTTTTTTTGATTTTATACAACACTTTTTTCATTAATACATTTACATAAATTGTTAATCTATATATATGTCGTTAATATAGTTATAGTAAAATAAATAAGCCGATATTATTTAAAAGTAACATAACATCAGCTTATTTTAAAAAATATGTGAATCTTTTATCAATTGACGCTTAATTATTAAAAATACTATGCTGGAAAAAGGAAGCGTTCAAAATATTCATTTACAACTGCTGCATCTTCTGGGGACTTCGATAAAATCAAGATCGTATCATCTCCTGCAATACATCCCACAATTTCATCAAATGATTGTCTAACACTATCGATCAGCACACCAATTAGTTGTCCATTACCAGGTAAAACTGTTAAGACATTTGTAAATTCAATCTGATTTAGCGAGACACCTGTTTCAGAAACGGCGCTAATCAAACGTTCCTCATTGGTTAATTTCTTAGAAGTCAGAACCGAGTTGTTTAGCAGACGATAGTAAGAACTGCCATTGGTATTATGACTTTTTATTATATTTAACTCTCTCATATCTCTAGATATCGTTGATTGCGTAGCATTTACATCGTGTTGTTTCAATAAATTAATTAAATCTGATTGTTTTTCTATGTTATGTTCGGAGATAATTTTTTTTAAAACGGCTTGACGTGTTTGCTTATTCACCTTTATCCTCCTTGATGATTAGTTTTTCCAAATAACAGTTCAAATATTTTTATAAAAATCTCATACTAAGATAACTTAACCCAGTTACAATACTAATCTTACTAGATAAAATTTAAGTCATCAATCTTTATTTAAAGGTTATTTTCAATTAAGCCTATACCTTCAATTTATTTGTTAATTTATCTGTATTTAAAAAATCATATTGTGAGAAGAATGAAGACAATTTTTCTAATACTAATTGATTTTTTCCAACTTCATCATTTTCAACTTGAAGAACTAATAATGGTTCATGTAAACTCATACGTAATAAAAACCATCCTAGACCAAATTTTCCACTCACATTGACGCGAATTCCTTCTTCATTATCCATATCAATACTAAAACCTTGCGTTTCTGACACCAAATCATGCATCGCAGCAATAACCGATTCTCCTGATATTCGGTAATCTTCACCGCTAATTTTAAATCGAATTTCAGTTGTTTCTTCAGGTTGTTTTAAGTTGGCAATCAGGTCACTCAATTCTTGATTGTTTTCTTTTAATTTTGGCAATAACATCAGAATTTTAGCCACCACATAAGCACCATCATCTAAGAAATAATTTTCTTTAAACGCAGCATGACCACTTGTTTCAATAGATAGTGGTACATCGATTCCCTGGTTGTTTAATCCAATGCCTTTATTAATAACATTACGATACCCACATAAGTAACGCACTTGTTTTCCATCTAAACTTTCAATAAAATCTTTTAAATGACTAGATGTTGGGGAATTCGTTACAATCGTTGCCCCAGGAGATTCTTCTAACACAATGTGTGATAACACGGCAATCAAATTATTACGATTAATCACTTCACCTGTTTTGTCCACTACAGCTGCTCTATCAACATCCGTATCAAAAATCACACCTAAATCAGCTTGTTGATTTAAAACAGCTTGTTTAATACTCTCCATAGCTTCTTTGTTATCTGGATTTGGGATATGATTAGGAAAATGACCATCAGGATTTAAAAATTGACTACCTGTTGTGTCTGCTCCTAATACTTCTAATACTTTTTCAGCAAAAAAACCTCCCGCCCCATTTCCAGCATCTAAGACAATGCGAAATCCTTTAAGCGGCTCTTTGCTTCCAGTTTCTTTTTGTATTTTCTCTACTAAATCATTTGCATACGTTGATATCACTTCTCGTTTTTCAAGTGTTCCTTTTATCTCATTGTCTTCCATATGTGCGAGAGCATGTTCTAAAATGAACGCGATATCTTCATGCTCTGCTCCACCATCTTTGGTAAATAATTTAATTCCATTATAATAAAAAGGCAAGTGACTTGCTGTGATCATGATACCAGCGTCTGCATTGAATGAGTCAAATTGCGTAGCCATAAACATAGCTGGAGTTGTTGATAATCCTGTATCTATCACATGAACATCTTCTGTTAATAACGACTGAATCAGTCCCTCTTTTATCAAGTCTCCAGACAAACGGCTATCTTGTCCGATAGCAATCCTAATAGGTGAATGTGTCACTTTTTTCTCTGTTCTTAACCAAACAACTATTCCTTTAGCAATTTGTTTTGCTTGCTTTGCTTCTAAATTAGCTTCAAACCCCTCAGCAGAAATTGCTATACCTCGAATATCAGAACCATTTTGTAATCGTTTTAACTCTGTCATATAGACATCCTCCTAGTTAGATACTTATTTCACCTTAACACTATATCTATGATTTATATAGTTATGTGTCATACAAACATTATATCAAAAAAACACCTAACTTTTCCTTTTTACTTTATTTTCATAAACGTTTAAAAAGACAATAAATTTTGTTTTAACAAACCTTATCGTCTTTATTATTATTTATCGATAAAAATATTATCATAAACTTGATTAAATTGGGTCTCATCAACATAACCTGTCGTTTCCTCCATTGCAGTCAACATTCATAAAGTCATTTCATACTTTAAAATGTCTTCTATGGATAACTATTTAGCTAACCCAATCGTAAGCCCCGATAAATTTAAATCGCCACTTCCTGCCGGATTTGTTAGGAATTTTAACTCGGTAAAATGAGTCTTCGTATTTCACAAACGCCCCACTTTTACCTAGTGACAAAGTGATTAACATCACAGCCTTAAATAAGGGATGCCTTAACCTGGTACATTGGCATAATCTTCTGTTACTTTTTCTCCAATTAAAGCCTGTAATTCATCATTATGAGATTTGATGGCATGAGGTTTATATTTCCTTGTTAAATACTATCTCCTGATGTGTCTAAGATTACTTTTATTTGACTGTCAGATAATAGCATCCAACAATTGTGAATAGTAATATTCTGACACACCTTTTGGTAAGCTTCCTGATAATGTCACAACATGTCTTAGTTAAGTTTAAAAAATGGTTTCAAACGCGACAAGGTCTTATTCAGTGATAATCGGACCAAAATCCAACATTTCTGTTTGTTTATGGTTATCATGCCATATTGCAATACAATTTCGTGTGTCACCTTGTATATTGGAAAAATCATGCTTAATCCCTTCCTTGGAGAGTTTCTCTCGAATAAAATCACCTCACACACCACCTAACAGTCCAGTATTAATAACTTCTTCTTCCATTTGATGAATCACTCGTGTCACCTTTAATCCTTTACCACCCGCTGTTTTTTTACCTGATCACAACGATTGACATCGTCAAGTATCAATGTACTTAGTGGATACGAAATGTCGACTGATGGGTTCATCGTAACTGATACAATCATTTTTTCACCCACTATGATAATTTATTATGCCAAGATGAAGCTGTCGCATTTAGAGTCTCATTTAGCTCATCCATATTTTGTTTACCTTGTGTGTTTAACCACTCAACAGCGGCTTTTCTTCCTTCTTTGACAAATACTTCGACACTATCTTTCCATGTTGCACGTCCACACAGCACCCCATTAAATGTTGACTCTGACTCTTTTGCAAAATACAACGTGTCTTGGAATAATTTCGCACTCACGCCTGCACTTAAAAAGATAAACGGCAAGTGTGTGCTGTCACTTTGTTCTTTGAAATAGTTTAACGCTTCTTCTTTTGTATATACTACATCAGTTGCCTCTTTAGCGAATCCTTCCACATAATTCATGTTCACTGGCACTTCTACTTTTAATACATCCACTTGATAACGATCTTGTGAGAATTCTTTCATCATCTCATTGACTTTATGCGGTTTAACTTTTGCGTAATCTTTTCCTTTTGCATCATCTATTAGAGCATCATAAGTTAATAATTCAAGATAAAACGGCATATCTTCAGCCACGCATTCTGACCCGATACGTTCCACAAATGCTTGTTTACGCTCATTAATCTCATCAGACTCATCCACATCATAATAAAGCAAGAATTTCACCGCATCAGCTCCAGCTTCTTTCAATCGTAGCGCTGACCATTCAGGTAATAAATCAGGGAAACGTCCTGGTTCAGTCGCATCATATCCTGTTTTTTCATAAGCTAATAACAATCCTGCATCATCTACTTTTACTTTTGAAGCAGGCAAACCGTATTCTGGATCTAATAAAATCGAAGAGGAGTAAGGGGTTAAATATTCAGAAATAAGTTCTTTAAACTCGACAATCGCCGATTTAACATCTCCATTAAATCCTTGTTCTGACAACATACGTTTCAATGCCCCACGTTGGTCAATAGCAAGAGCCGCGATGATGCCGTCTTTTGTCGATAAATGAGTCATACGCGCTAATTTGTTTTCACTGATTTTTTTCATGATAATAATCCCTCTTTCGTATTAGTTAAATGGATGAATCGTAACACCTTGAACAACGCGATTAACTGTTCCTGTGGGTGATGGTGTGTCTGGTTTATTCTTAACTTTCACTGATGTTAATAAGGCAATGATTTGTGCAATCATCACTAAAGGCAACGCTAAAAATCCGTCTGCCAATTGATAATCATTTGTGAGTGATATATTTTTTCCGCTATATTGTGTTTTATTTTGTGATAAAGCAATTGTTTCGACTGCTATAGCGTTTCCATTAATTTCTTCCAAAATATCCACATCATACTGACTAGTGTATGTGTCATTGCTAATGAACCCAAATACTACTGTTTTATCATCCACAAATGATTTAGGGCCATGTCTAAATCCTAATGAAGAATCAAATACTGTTGCGATTTTTCCTGCTGTTAATTCTAGTAATTTCAACTGAGCTTCTCTTGTTAAGCCTGATAGACTCTCAGATCCTAAATAAACAACTCGATTGAAATCTTGCGCTACAATATTAGACAGCGTATCTTCCATCGTGACTACTTGTTCTCCCATATTTACTATCGTCGATACAATCGTTTCGTGATCAGTGTGAACCAAATCAAAGATTAATAAAGCAGCCAAGGTCATACAAGAAAAACTTCCTGTCATAGCAAACCCTTGATCATTCGAACGAGTTGGCATTAACATAACAAAAGAATTTTTATCATCTTTAGCATTAACTGCAAGTTTTCCCTCAGGAGCACAACTAATAATCAAATGCTTCACATTTTTTACAACTTGATTGGCTAAATCTATCGTCGCGACACTTTCAGGACTATTCCCACTTCTTGCAAAAGACACAAGTAACGTTGGAGAATCTTCTTTAAAATAATTTAAAGGCGCTGACACGATATCAGTTGTTGGGATAGCTTCAAAAATAAAATCAGATGTATTCCCATAACGTGTTAAATGGGGTTTAACAAGATCTCCCACGTATGCAGACGTTCCTGCTCCCGTAAAAATCACACGAATTTTTTCAGTTGTTTCTTTTTTAAACCCTTCTAAAAAAGCCTCTAAACTTTCTTTATGAGAATTAAAAATTTCAAGTGTTTCATTCCATAATTCTGGTTGTTGCTTAATTTCATTTGTTGTAATCACTGCACCTATCTCTTCTAACTGTTGTTTAGTCCAATCTAACATGTAAAGCACTCCTTCTCATTTAATTTTTATGGTGTAATACTTTGTATCTAAATTGATCGGCTCTTGCCACACTTAATGTGTATTCAATGATTTCATTTTCTTGATTCACTGTTTTTCTGACTAAGTTTAAGGCAGCTGAACCTATTGGGACTTCAATGTATTCGGCATCTTTGTCACTCACAATGCTGGCATAAAATTCTTCTTCTGCGTATTTTATTCGTTGATTATATGTGTCATAAAACACATCATACATTGGCTTTTCTTCCAACATCTCACTTGTTAACCCTTCAAAACGTTTGTATGGTAAATACGTTCTTTCTAACATCATTGGCTCCCCATCGGCTAATCTTAATCGTTTAATTTTAATTAACTGACTTCCCTTATGTACTCCCAGTTGTTCACTTAAATAGTTATTACTTTCAACAACTAAAAATTCTAAAATTTTTGTTGAGGGTTCTTTTCCTAAAGACTTCATTTGTTCTGTAAAACTGTAGGCTCCTGTTAGGTTTAAAATGCTATCTGATACACCAGAAACAAACGTTCCTTTGCCATGTTTTTTATAGATAAACCCTAAATTTTCCAATTCTTGTAAAGCTAATCTAACGGTTGTTCGACTAACACCGTGAATCTCTGCTAACTCTCTTTCTGATGGTAATAAATCATGCGCTTGATGTTCTTTTTCAATAGATTCTTTTAATTCATCAACTAGTTGACCATATAATGGTTGCTTCTTATTTTTCATATTCTCCTCCTAATACCACTTTCAATACCAACTGGTAGTAACCACTTATATTATCAATTATTTGTTATTAAATGTCAAGGGTGACATGGATTTAAAACAGACTTATTTACTCTAAATAGGGGATAAAACTGGTTATTCTGCTATAATATAACCATGAAAAGGAGTGTTTTAATGACGTACTTTAAACATCTATTTACCACAAGAAAAACAAATGATTCCTTTCTCCGTCTTTTAAGAGCTGGATTGGCCATGTTTATCACACTTTTATTTGCTATCGTATTAGATAATACTTTGATTGCGACAATTGGCATTATAGGGGCCTTCTCTTATTTGTATTTCCAATATACGTTGGTTAAACAAAATTTTATTTATATATTAGGACACGGTGTTAGCTTGTACTTAGCATTTACACTAGGCATACTATCTAGTTATAAAACGGAAATGATTCCCTTCTTAATAAGCAATATCTCTTTTATCTGTTTCATTACAACGAAATTATTTAATGTTCCAAAACCTGATTACTTTTTTATTTTAATGTTATTTGCTACAGGAACTAACTTACAGAATACTCATAATGTATTACAAACAAGTCATTATTTATTATACGGTATTTTAGGAGCTATTATTTCTGGTATCATTATTTCGTTATTATTAAAATTACCATTAAACCAACAATTAAAAACTAATAATAAACTGAGTGTACAAGACAAGTATTATATTATGATCTATAAAGACCCTGATATTATATTAAAAGCATTGCAATTTTCTTCTATCATTTTCTATTCAGCTTACCTTTCAACTCTGTTTAATGAGCAAAACGGCTATTGGATTTTAATTACTTCTGTCGCTATTTTAGGTGGAGAAAACATGGGTGATATCAAAATCTGTTCCCACTAAAGATTGATTGGTAGTATTGTCGGTTTAGTACTAGGTGTTATTTTAATTAACTTATATTTACCAAAAATCATTATCTATTTATCGGTTGTGTTACTAAATATTGGTGTTGTATTTTTCATACCAAGAAATTATGCCATCGCCAATTTTTTTACTAATCCACAAATCTTATTATTAAGTACCTTGAACTCTACCTCTGTCAACCTATTAATCGTACCTTACCGTTTACTTACTACTCTTATCAGTTGTCTTCATTGTGTTAATACTCATGTATTTATTTGATTACGGGCTATCTATTTCAAAAAAACAATACTAAAAACCACCACTTTACGGCTTAAAGCATAGTAAAGTGGTGACTTCATTTTTAAAACAATCTCATATAATTCTCTTCATTGTTTCTATCTATTTTCACAACACCGAATTGTCCATAGACTGGATGTCCATCTATTTTATATAATTTGTGGCCTGAATAAGTATCTTCAATCATCGAATAAATCAACCACTCTTGTCCATCTATTGTGATTGCCATTCCGTAACATTTTTCCTCTGAGCATAACTTATTATCAGTTTTTTGTACTGTGGTTTCTTTGACTACAACATTACTGTATTTAGTCAGAACAGTATATTGAGTTGGTTGACTACTTGTTGCCATAATTTTTTCATTAACAACTAAATCATTGTATGTTGGGGCAAAAAAACTTTCTTCTACATGTATTGATTCTTCACTGAAATAGGCATAATATCGCTTATTTTTTATATCCAAGCTAACATGATCCTGTTCTTGTCGTGCTTTTATCTTTGGATTTAAATTAAAATAGCGCGTCATATTAGAAAATGCATTATCTCCTATATCAACAACCTGATCTAAAATGATAAAACTATCTAATTCTTTTATATATAATACTGTCCGCACGACTTTAAAATCTCCATTAACTTGAGTGTCGACGTACGCACTTCTTACGGCCCAAAAACGATCATCTTCATAGACACGGTTAGATAAACTTGTTGGAACAGTTTCAAATCTCCATGAATCCAAGACCTCACCAAATGGATGACTATTTATCACAACGGTATTGTGTTGCGGTGCTTCTTTTAATAAATATCTAAGCGGTGACTCGACGTAAGTTAAACGTCCGCTATCTACCAAGATATTATCACCACCAAGTGTGACATCAATGTGGCATAAACTAAGATGCCCATGCCCGCTCCCTAATGGGCCATTGTATAAATGGGCGTACGATGACATAGAATCCCAATCATTGTGGTAATAATAATTCCCTGTAAAATCATCCGTCATTGTTTTCGGATAATTAGTGGCTACTTTTTTTGAAAGATTTTCTTGCCATGCTAAATACTCAGTTTTGTATCGACTAAAATAGAGCAATAAATAATCGACGCTCACTTGACGAGTAAAAAGTTCAGGTAAATCCTGTTGATAAAGTAATGATAATGTCTGTATCACATCTTCCACTCGCATCTCATCTGTGTCCCCTTGTAAAATAGTCGTGCCTTCTGGTGTCACAAAATGTGGCATAAAATGATACATAGATAATATTTTTTCTTCTAATAGTTTCTGTACCGGTTCATCTCTTAGTACTTGGCTTTGATGAATACAGACAATACTTCGCAACACCTCCATAAAATATAACGGCGATTGTTCCCAGTGATTTCCTGAAGGTTGGATTTGCAATCGTAATTGATTTGTTAAACGATTTAACATACGCTGATAGATACCTGATTCTTGTCGTATACCGATGCGTTTTGATGTAATAAAGAAGCCTGTTACTATTAGTATCCCCCAGTTACTCAAGTCATATTTATCAATATAATGATCATCTAGATAGCTTGTCTGTTGTTCGATACTATGTGCTATTTTTTCACTTTCAGAATTACTCAACATAGACCTCTCTTCTAAATAGTGAATCGTCATCTCCCAATACATCAAACGAATCCCCGTATCAATTGTTCGCCAATTTTCGGACGTTTGATTTTGAGTAATCCAATCTAGCAATAAATTTTTCCCTTTTTGTAAATAAATACTGTCCCTTGTGATATCAAAACTTAGACACAAATCTAGTAAATATTCTTGACGATTAAGCATATAATTCCACTCTTCATCTTCAAATGGGACATGTGTCCAGTCAATGCCATCAACAAACGCAATAATGTCACGGCATGGTTCCATATCATATGGGTGAATAAATTGAAATTTGTTTTCTAGTAATAACTGACTATTCGTATGCATCAACATGATATTTGCCTCTTGTTTATCAAAAAATGTCCTCTTCATTCTCTCGTCTCCTCTAACAAAAAGAAGCCACGTTCATCTATATAATAGAGTTATCGTGACTTCTTTACTTGATTATTTTTCTTCGTTGTATCGACCAATGAGTGAGTGTTTATCCACTCGAATAATGGTATCTTTAGCTATTTTTAGATGAACAATATGTTCGTCAATTCGACTAATTTTTCCAATAATCCCACTATTCATCATGACTTGGTCACCAACTGATAATTCATTTAAAAAAGATTGCATATCAACTAATTGCTTTTGTTGATATTTTTTCTTTGCAAGGGGTAAAACAACAACATAAAGTATGACAAGCAGTATGAGTAAGATAATCCCGAATGTTTTCATATTTTAGATACCTTCTTCTTCAGTAACCGATACATCTTCCACTTTTTCTTCAGAAATATCAGGCATTACCATCAACATTTCTTTGCTTTCAGCCATACTATTTGACAGCTCAACAGAAACATTATCTGTCGTTAAAATACCCATGCTGTTTTTCATATATAAATCTAAAATTAGATTTAAGGACACACTAGATAAGATAAATTGATTTTTTTTGCCTAGTTCTAATAACAAACGTGTTGCGATTTGATGAGGCGCGCCCCCTGTCATATCAGCAAAAATCAAGACATTGTCATTTTCTGTTAAAAAGGCTGTTAATTGTTGTTCGTACTCTCCATGAGTTAAATTGTGATCTAAATCAAAATAGTGTAACTGTTCATTACTTCCTGATAATAATTTTAAAGCTGAACAAACTCCTGACGGGAAATTCCCATGACCGACTATGCATACTTTAAACATTTTTATTCCACCCTACTATTTTAAGATTCCTAGCATTGATAAAGCGATACCTAACACAATAAGCAATGCAATCAAACGGTATGTTGACCATTTGTATTTTCTGATTAAGACATATACCCCTGCTGTAACTAAAACTGGTAAAAGATTTGGTGCTATTTTATCAAACACTGTTTGAAGAGCCACTACTTGATCTTTACCTTCAACTTTTGTCACATATTCAAGTGCTAAATTGGCTTTAACAAATGATACAGATAATCCTGAAATGACCGTTACACCAATTGTTGTCGCAATTTTTGCGATACTTGCCATTTTTTCACTCAATGTATCAATGACATTTGTTCCTAGTTTATAACCTAAGTAACCCATCAACATACGTAAACCAAATGTGATACCAAACATACACACGATGAAGAAGATAGGACCAGCTATTAAGCCATCTAATGCCATACCTGCTGCAATGGTTGAGAACAATGGTGCTAAACCAAATTGAGATAATGAATCCCCAATCCCTGATAAAGGTCCCATCAACGCAAACTTAATAGCACGTGTGTCTTCTTCATTTTGTCCACTATCATACATGGCTAATTGCATGCTTGTAATAAATGGAACTAACTGAGGGTTTGTGTTATAAAACTCTAAGTTAGAAATGGTAACGTCTTTCAATTTTTCTTCGTCATCTTTGTAAATTTTTCTAAGAGAAGGGAAAAGAATATTTGCATACCCTGTTCCTTGATAATTTCCATAGTTAAATCCGTTTTGTAACACATATGAACGTAAACTTGCTTTAAAATAATCTTTTTTCGTTAATACTGGTTGTTGGTTAGATGCCATCTTCGATTACCTCCTCTTGTTCGTCTGCTTGTCCATTGCCTTTGTTATAGAAGTTGTTTAATGCAAGGATTGCGCCGGCAAATGCTAACCCAATAACTGGCATTGCTAAATAAGAAATACATACATAACCTAATAAAATAGCTGGAATGAATTCTTTTTTCACCATAACGTTTAAAATCATCGCAAAACCAATAGCTGGTAACAAGCCACCTGCAACAGATAATCCTGAAATAAGTGCTTGAGGAATAATGTTAACAAAAGCACGTAATACTTCAATACTCATTGTTGCAACTAAACCAATGATAAATCCAAATACTCCAAAACCGATAAATGTTAAGTTTGATGTTAATTTAAATGATTTGTAATTTCCTTCTTGGATAGATTTTGTTGCCCAAGAAAGTGATCCGGCATTTAATGAATAGATAAATGTAATCACAAATTGAATCATCACAGCAAATGGGAATGATAAAGACAATGCTGTTGGCACGTCCATTCCTGTATCTTTTAAAGCAATTGCCATAATAGTCCCAACAACACCTGGTCCGATTGGGTTAGGTGGAACAGTTCCTCCAGCCCCAACACCAAATCCCATAAAGGCTAATTCAGCTGTCGCTCCCATTAATAACCCCGTTTGAACATCACCTAAAATAAGTCCGACACCAAATGATAAAAAGATTGCACGGTTAGTGTAAGTACCAATTAACTGACCGATTAAACAAAATGAAACAAATAACCCTACTAATAATGCCTGTACGAATGTTGCATCCATTTATTTTACCTCCAACGATTAATTTTCTTCGACGTATTTGTTTAAATCTAACCCACCACCAGCGTCGCCGCCCATTGGTGTTGTTTGTGTGTTGAAATGTATCCCGTGTTCATTGTGTAATGTTTTCAAGGCAGCTAAATCCTCTTCACCAAGTGAAATGTAATTAGTTAATTGTTTTTTACCTTCTGTAAAGTGAATGTTTCCAACGTTTAATTCTTTGATTGGCACGCCTCCTTCAACTAAACGTAAAACATCTTTAGGATTTTTAGCTACTAGGAAAATCGATTGTTTAGGTGATGCTTTATGGATTTTGTCACATGTTTCTTCTATGCTGAAAAAACGCATCCCAATTGATTTTGAAATTAGTGATTTCATTAATGTTTGTTGAATACTACTTGTTGATACCTCATCATTGGCTACAATTACTAAGTTTGCTCCAAGTGAATTAATCCATAATTGTCCTTGTCCATGAATCAAGCGTTCGTCAATTCTCACCATTTTAATATTTGGTTCTGTCATTGTTTTTTCCTCCTACCAGTATAATGTCCAATCTTTATAAAAACGAAGAAGTGCTTCCATGTAGAAATAATCTCCCCAGATATTTGCCTCATCCACACCTTTTCCTGAATGCCATGAGTAAACACCATGAGTTAATAACCCATTTTCTTTTGCTAAATCAGTGTACGTGTAGTTCTTAATCAAACTACCTAATATAGCGTGAGAAGCGTAACGATACGTCATTGCCAATTCATCTGACTCTGGTAAATATTTCAACATCTCATTCATACCACATACCGCAATCGCTCCAGATGATGAATCTCTTGATTGACCACTGCCATCAGTAAAGATTAAATCCCAATATGGAACTAAATCCTCTGGTAAACGATTTAATAAATAGTTTGTAACAGCTTTAAAATCTTCTACAATGTAATCATTGTGTGTTTGATAATATTGAAGTGCCATACCATACACAATCCATGCCTGTCCTCGTGCCCAACTTGAATCGTCTGAATACCCTTGACGAGTCACGCCTTTTAATGGTTCACCTGTTTTAGGGTCGAAGTAGAATGTATGGAAACTTGAAGCATTTTCTCGAATCGCTGTTTTTAATGTTGTTTGATAGTGCTTGTCCGCAATATCTGAATACGTCATATCTCCCGTTTCTTCTGATGCCCAGTAAAGAAGTGGGATGTTTAACATGCAATCAACGATTAAACGGTAATTATCTTCTGCACCTAACTCGCCCCAAGCTTGAATGAATTCACCTTTTTCTTGGTATCTAGAAATCAGTTGGTCTGCTGCTAAAATGCTAGCTTTTTTAGCCTCTTCATTTCCTGTTAATTTGTATGCGCTCACACAAGACGGGATGTAAAGAAACCCTAAATCATGATGGTCAACTTCTATTTTTTCTTCAATACGATGTAAAAAATCTGTGACATGTTTGTCAGCTAATTGACGATATTTTTCATCACCGGTGTATTCATAAGCCAGCCATAACATTCCAGTCCAAAAGCCATTTGTCCACTCAATGTTTTTCATTTTCTCATAAAAACCATTTTTAGTAGCAGGACTTGGATACGTCTCACCAAATTTTTTAATATTCTCATCTACTAAAGCCACTGCATGATCCAGTGCATCGGTAATGTCTTTTTTAGATAGTAATCCTGATCCATAATAACGTTGTGCATTTAATAAATCTTCTTTTATCATCGCCACTTCTCTCCTTTATTAGTCTCACTTTATATAAAGCAAGTCACGTGCCAACTTTTTAAAACGCTTTATTTATAACGTTTTAAAAACGATAAATTGGATGTATAACCAAAAAAATTGGATTTACTTTATTAAAAAGTAAATCCAATTAGATTTGCTTGAAACAATTGATGCAAGTAGGATATTTCCCCTAAATCAACCGAGACATGATAGACTGACTCAAACCTTTCCAACCCTTGTTTAATAACATTTATAAAATAGGAGTGATTTTTACTAAACTCTTCTTCATCCATTAAAGTGTTTTGAACATACTCTCTAGTAATCACACGCTCAATCATACAACTGATATGAATATATAACGCTGTCTTCAAATTATTGGGAATTTTTATATCAAAAGCTTGTTCCCAATAATCAATCATCTCTGAAATTAACTCAATGGTTTTTTCTGGATTTAAAATACTTAACATTGTAACCAAATTCTCTAATGACAAGGTCTTCATGACACCATTATTCAAATATTGAATGTCCAGTGGGTCTAAATAACGCTCAAATATGGTTGCCAAATGCTTGTACCCATCTTCAGATACCACATCATCAATCCCAATATATTTCACACCGTCAACTTGTGGATCAGCTGTGCCTAAAATGCCAATAATATCATAACGATTAAACATCGTAGTATTGGTTTTCATTTTTTTCAGATGTGCATAATCGGATAAAACAAGTTGAATTGGCGTATTTTTAGGTAAATTTTCAGAAATGACTTCTTGTAATTTCTTGGCTGTCCCCATACCTGATTGGCACGAAATAATTAATGCTGGGACTTTTTTCTTATCCGGTTGGAACATAGAATAAGTTGAAAAATGCTGACGAGAAGATTCTTTTCCAATCATTTCAATATGTTCATTATTCACAATTCTAAAACCAACATCTAGCGCTAGTTGAGTTGAGACATTGTTGATAATCACAATTGATCCGTCCACACGATGCTCGAGCGCTTCTTTTAAGTCTTGTGTATGACCAATATCAATCAATATAATCGTGCCATTGGCTGTTTCATGCAAGGAAAGATAACGTTGCAGCTTCACGATAATCTCATTAAAACTCACATCTAATGACATATCAATTCCTTGATACACCTTTTGACCAATCATAGCGTTCGTTGTTTCCGCTAGACTAGATGCCGTGCTTTTTCCATGGCAAATTATCACACCATTGATTTGTTCTTTATGTTTCAAACGACGATAATAAGTAAAAATCATATTTAAAATCAAATAGTCCCACTCATTTAATTCAATATGGCCGATATTTGACATCTCTTTAAACAAATAAACAAATAAATCAACGGTATTCGTAACATACTCTAGCTTTTCTTTAAACAATTGATTGTACTGTTTTGCTCTATCGACTGCATACTCACTGTCTGATTCTCTAGCTAACAACAGCTCGATAAATAATAATAAAATGTCACGTGTTTCTGGCAATACTTCGATTTGATGCGTTTCATACATCACACGACAAACCTCATCAATCATGGAGACTAACTTGATTTTTAATGGCTTGTCTATCAACACTCGGTTATTAATTGATTTAAACTGTTCCTCTATTTTTTCAAACGACACATTAATCCAGTAATGCGAGTTAAGTTCTTCTCTCAAATATTGCTTACCAATGCTATCAAGCTCTCCATATAACACATCAAAAAACGTCGCAATCGATCGATAACTTGGGTCAATGACCGTCCCAGTCGGTGTGATTTTTATTTTATCTTTTGGCGTTAAATCAATTGCTCGAAACGCTTCTTTTTTCATATTATCAGGTAAATCACTAATCGAAACCGTTAATTCTTCCCCTAAACCCTGACGAACAAAGGCATTACCACAAATGTAACGGATTAAATTTTGTAATTCTCCTACGTTTCCAACAAATTTATAAGCTAATAAAAAATGAAACAGGGCATCTTCAATTAAAATATCTTTTTTCAGTAACAAAGCTTCTTGTCTAAAAAAATGATACAAGAATTCACGTTTTTCTCTAATACCACGACTTTCTAGTGACGGTACTTTCGCTACTATCGGAATACGTCTTGTGAATGTATCAAGCAAGTAATCATCCAATGTTTCAGTTGTCGCAAACATTAATCTCACATCTGCATGTGACCATGTTTCATTTTCTCCTACTGGCTTGTATTTTCCCTCATCAATAAAATAAAATAGTTTCTCTTGATTTTCTGGTGTTAAACGATGGACTTCATCTATGAATAACACACCTTTATCAGCTAATGCTAATAGTCCCTTACTATCCTCATCGGCTCCTGTGAAACTTCCCTTTTTGTGTCCAAATAATTTAGAAGATAATAATTCTGGATTATCTGCATATTCTGCACAGTTAAACATAATTAATGGGGCTGTGTCATCTAGTAAATCCATTTGTTTCGCATAATCATAAAAGCGCTTAACTAAATATGTTTTACCAGAACCAGTTGGTCCGGTTAAAAGAAACGGCATCCCCTTTGGTGGATAACTTAAAGCAATTTTCCCTTGCTTAATCACATGATTCAAACTACTTTGACTGCCAATCAACTGATCAAATACGTCGGTTTTATCTGCCAATAATTCCTCAAAAGAGTCATAAACAGATTTGGATAATTCTTGATTTAAAAAATCTGAGACCAATTGTTTTGGTAAATAATAGACTGGTTTAGAATTAATTTTGATTAATTCACCTTCTTTAAATAAATTATTTAAGTGGTGATTGACAATATTTGTTTTCTTTCCGGTCACCTCAGATATATGATGAGTTGTTGCAAAGTCACATGATTCTTCATTTAATGTATCGACTAATTCAAATCCTTGTTCTAAAAGCAGTAAATAATTTACTTTATTCATCCCTATCATCCTATACTCTGACTTTCTAGTGAAAAAATCCACAAGACGGTTATCTTGCGGATATAACATTAGGTAAAAAAATTATAGTTCATCTCAATCTATTTGTAAATTACAAATCAAACTCTTGACTATATTCTTTTCCAAATACTTCAATTTGTGTTAACGCTGGAAACGGTGAATCATCCTCATGTTTGATGAGATTTTTTAATGTCACACTCGTCACAGCAGTTGATGGAATGTCAAAGAATTGACGATCAAGAGCATTCGTTGTTTCAAGCACATACTCATCTCCTGTCGATAACTCTAAAGTCACACGTGTCCAGTAACTATCATGTGGATAATCTCCACGTAACACAAGTGCTACTTTATCAATTAATACTTCACGCGCAAAATCAATGGTAATTTGAGCGTCGACACGTTGATTGATGCCCCATGACTGGTACGGATATGACCCATGATTTTCATTAGCAACTATGCCATCAATCGCATTTCTAGCAAAGAAAGTTGAATCATTTCGTGTTTCAACATTTGCATAGGCATGAGGATAGCCTTTTGAATCATCTTTCTGATCGTGCGAATTTTTAGCTAAATTTCTGTAGGCGTTAATTTCATCTATTGTCGGTAACCACGCTTTAACAAAATGTCTAGTTCCTTTAAACACGTTTGGCGAATAAGCTAAACCTAACTTTTCATCTAAAATCACTTGATAGCGCCACGTGGTACCCTCTACATAAATCAAACTAGGCTCAATTGCTGCATCCATCTGTACCCACACTAGTTGATTTGGCTCACTTAAAGTCAACTCAAAATAATCTCCTAATTGATAGGGATAATTCTTAAAAACTAAGTACGTCTCACCTTCTCTAGAACGTTCTTGTTTTATTGTTTCTTTATTTTTTAACGATAAAGTTAACATGTTCTCATCCTTTCGATTAACGATTTATTTTACTTGAATCACTATTGATAAACTGCTCGACTTCGTCTTTTGAAATATATAGCGAATCTCCTGAATAAGTATGCTTTAATACAGACATACCCGTAGCCAACTCTATACTGTGTTGTGGGTCATCTTGTGTGAGTAACCCATGTAACATACCAGAAGAAAATGCATCTCCCCCACCAATTCGGTCAACAATATATGGTATATGGAAATTTCTTGATTGATACAGCTGACCATCGTGCCACAAATTACCTTGAAGATAGTTTTCATCAGTTGATACCACGTCACGTGTTGTCGAATAAATCACTGAAATATTTGGATACATCTCTTGCATTTTTTGACTATAATAAGTCAATTCATCGACAGTTGAAGCTGCGTTCTCAAGCGGTGTGACACCGAGTAGATTAATGGCATCTAATTTACCTGCAGAAAAAATATCAACAAATGGTAAGATTTTTTTATAAACATCTGATGCTTTTTCTAACGACCATAATTTTGCACGATAATTGCTGTCAAAAGAAACTGTTACCCCTCGTTCTTTTGCTCGTTTCATCAAATCACATGTTATAGTCACTAGATCCTCACTTAAAGCAGGTGTGATACCAGACACATGGAACAAGTCTACTCCGTCAAATATCGTATCATCTGCCCACATCGTTTCTTTTAGTTCTGCTAAACTTGAGTGCTTTCTGTCATATACCACACTTGTTGCTCTAGGACCTGCTCCTACTTCAACAAAATAAGCACCTAGTCTGTCTCCAGAATAATAAACATCTGAGGTAACCACACCATATTTACGAAAATGCTGTAATGCTCCTTGACCTAATGGGTTTTTGGGAACCACCGACAAAAGTGACACATCATGAGATAACCCACTTAGACCAATACTCACATTGGCTTCACTGCCACCATAATGGAAAAAAAGGCGTGAACTATCTTCTAAGTGTTGACCTTTCTCAGTTGAATAACGAATTAATATTTCACCTAATGTGACAACTTTTCCCATGCTAGTTCCCTCTTATTTCATTTAGTTTTTTCACGTAAGTCTGAGCATTCTCAGTCACCACGTCATAATTATCTCCAGTTAATCCTTTAGTTAAATTGCTGCCAATTCCAACTGCAATCACACCATTATCAAACCATTCTTGCATGTTATCTAAACTCACACCACCAGTTGGCATTAAATTCACATGAGGAAGTGGTCCTTTCACGTCTTTAATAAAGCGTGGTCCCACAATATCTCCAGGAAACACTTTAATAATATCAACTCCATAAGCTAATGCTGTATTAATTTCAGTAATAGACATACATCCAGGTAAATAAGGTATCTGATACAAATTACATATTTGAGCTACATCGGCATCAAATGATGGACTCACGATAAAATCGGCACCTGATAAAATAGCTAATCTAGCTGTCGTCACATCTAAAACGGTACCAGCACCAATTACAACCGAATCATCTTCTTTGTATTCTTGTGCTAAGTCTTCAATCACACCACTCGCATTTGGTGTCGTATACGCCACTTCAATAGCTTTAATATTACCTGCAACTGTTGCTTTTGAAATATTAACACCATCTTCTTTTGAGTTTCCACGAATCACGGCTACTAACCCACATTGTTGTAATTTTGATAATACTTGTACTTTTTTCATCAAATTTCCTCTTTTCTTTGATTAACAAATTGGTACCAAAAGACACCTAATAACATCATAAAAATGGCCAATATAATGGCTACCATGCCCCAGAATATGGTAAATGTTTGGGCAAGATACCCTGTAACGATTGGCATAGTGATACCACCTAATCCACCAATCACTAATATCCAACCTAGTGACATTGGATGTTTTTTAATGGATGAGCCTGCTATTGTCATAGCTGTTGGGTAAATCCCACCCATTGAAATACCTAAACCTAATACTGATACTAAAATCATGGTGATACTGTTACTGGCAAGTAATAGCCCATAAAAAATGGCACTACCAATACTAATAAGAGTAATCAATGTTCCCCGTGACAGGCGACTACCTGAGAAAACACAACCTAATCGACCAATTAAAATTCCTACCCATAATAACGACGAAATCATTTGAGATTGTTGGATAGTTAATAAATCAGACTGAATAAAATATGTCACCAACCAACCTGTGATAGCAGATTCTGCACACAGATAGAAAAAAATAATGATAATCGTATTCCAAAACAGTGAATCTTTAAAAAACGTATAATCTTTTTCTTTAGTTGTTTGATCTTTTGCTAAGCTGTCTCCTTCAATTGGCATATTAAAAAACATCATTTGAGAGACTACAATCAATCCTATAATTCCGACTAATAACCAACGCCATCCATTTAACCCAAATAACTGACCAAATAGCATCACTAAAAATGGCGATAACAATGCCCCAATTGCAAATAAACTATGTAAAAAATTTAATGCTGAAGGGTTACTATCTGTAATATCATTGACCGTCTTATTGTTAAAATTTGAAATACTTCCTCGACTAATTCCGGTAAAGAAAAAAGCAAATAAAAGTATCCACGGTGTTCCTACACCAATTATTAATAAAAAACCAATAATTACAAAACTACTTAAAAACAAAATCGATTTTTTCCGGCCATAATACAGCGGTAATATTCCGGCCACAAAACCTGCAATCAAATTTCCAGCCTGATGACTTGATAACAACATCCCACTGACTGTTTCGTTTACTGAATAAGCGTCACTCAATAACGGTAAAATCGAACCAAATACCATTGAGTACAATCCATTAACAAAAAATATAAAGAAACAACACCATAAAATATATTTATCTACTGCATTTAATTGTTTATAAAACGACATTTTTTCTACTCTCTACCATCTTTCTATTTAAAATAAAAAAGTAGCACGAGAATCGTGCTACTCGCGTGATTAAGGTTGTTTTCCTATATACGCTAAAATTCCACCGTCTACATATAAAATGTGTCCGTTAACAAAATCAGATGCTTCAGATGCTAAGAAGACTGCTGATCCTTGTAAATCTTCAACCGTTCCCCAACGTGCAGCTGGAGTTTTGGCAATAATAAAGTCATTAAATGGATGACCTTCTTCACGTAATGGAGCTGTTTGAGGTGTTGCAATATAACCAGGGCCAATTCCATTACATTGAATGTTATGTTCACCAAACTCGGCACAGATATTTTTCGTTAACATTTTTAGTCCGCCTTTAGCGGCTGCATAAGCACTAACTGTTTCACGTCCTAATTCACTCATCATTGAGCAAATGTTAATAATTTTTCCATGACCTTTTTCAATCATGCCCGGTAACACAGCTTTCGACATAATAAATGGGCCATTTAAGTCAATATCAATAACTTGTCTAAAGTCTTCTACTGACATATCTAACATTGGCATACGTTTGATGATTCCAGCATTATTTACTAGGATATCAATTGTTCCAACCTCTTCTTCTATTTGTTTAACTGCTGCATTTACGGCTTGTTCATCTGTTACATCAAACACATAACCTTTTGCATCAATTCCTGCTGCTTTATAGTTTTCAGCACCTTGAGCCACTGATTCTTCATTAATACTATTGTAGACAATCGTTGCTCCAGCTTCATGCAACGCTTGAGCAATACCAAAGCCAATACCATAAATCCCACCAGTTATTAATGCCACTTTGCCATCTAATCTAAATGAATCCATTGAAAATTTTGTCATTTTCTTACACCCCTATTATTTTAAGTCATCCATAGCGACCATATCCATGTCACCGTATGTGATGTTTTCGCCACACATTGCCCAGATAAATGTATAATCTGCTGTTCCCACACCTGTATGGATTGACCAACTTGGTGAGATGGTTGCTTGTTCATTTCCCATAACTAAATGTTTTGTTTCATCAGGTTTACCCATAAAATGGAAAACTTTTGTATCTGGATCCATATCAAAGTATAGGTAAGTTTCCATACGACGCTCATGTGTGTGACATGGCATTGTATTCCATGAAGAACCTTCTGCTAAAATAGTGTATCCCATTTGTAATTGACAGCTTTCACAAACGTTTGGATGAATATATTGATAGATTTTACGTTTGTTTAATGTTGTTGATTCACCAGTTTCCATCGGTGTGATATTATCAATGCTGATTTTCACATTTGGATAAATTTTATGTGCTGGTACTGACACACAATAGAATTTAGCTGGATTGCTGGCATCATCTGATTTGAATTGAATTTGTTTTGTTTCTTTTCCAATATAGTAACCATCTTGTTTCTTCATAGGTTCTTCTGTTCCATTGATAATAATAGAACCAGGTCCACCAATATTAATGACACCTAACTCACGACGTTCTAAGAAGTAATCAACACCTAATTCTGTTGATAATTTAATTTCTAATGCTTCATTGGTTGGTGTTACCCCACCAAAAATCATACGATCATTATGTGTGTAAGTTAATAATACTTCTCCTGGGACAAATAACTTTTCAACTAAAAATTCATCTCTTAATTGTTCTGTTGAAAAATGACGAATCATTTCTGGACTGCTTCCATATCTTGTTTCCATCTTCATGCCAAATTACCCCTTTTCTTATTTGGAAATAATATTTCTTATTAAGAAATCTATAACCTGATTATAGCGACTTCACCAAAAAAATGCAACCATTTTCATCAAGAATATGTATTCATGAACTCTTTATGCTAATATAAATCGAAAAAAGATATACAAAATGGCTGATTCTTCTGCTTCAACAGATAAACAATGGTACACAAAAGAAAACAGATAAACTTTATAAACAAAGAAAAATTGATATAGAACCAGCCATTAGAAATCTGAAGACTAATTTGCCGTTCACTCGTTTCTCTGTTAGAGGAAAAGACAAGGTAGTTAATGAATTAGTTTTTACATTAATGACAATAAACATAAGAAAATTAACTAGCTATAGGTAGTTGAAAAGTATGAATGAACTCAGAAGGGGCTTCCTCAAAAGTATTAGAATAAAAAAAGTCCCATGAAATCCGTTAATTACAACGTTGGTTTCATGGGATTTTTATTTTTATAGTTAAGTAATTTTTATTAAAAAGTTACTTTTGAGTTAGCCTATTTCTCAATGGGAGGAAATTGAAAATCTGCTTAAAACAGCATAGACCATTACACAAAATCAGAATGTGTCTGTCTATTGTTTTAACATTGCAACAGAATCGTATAAAGCAAAAAAATCTTTTAAACTTAGCTAAAAATAAAAAGGGATTTTTTATTTTATAGCATTGATTTGTTTTTAAAACGGTTTTTTATTGTATTTTTTTATAAACGCTGATTATAAAATTAAGCTAGACAACTAAAAAAAATCATTTGTGATACACTCAAATTGGATTTCCAACCAAAGTGAACAAGGAGAGTGATCACAATGACCTATACACATCTGACTACAGACGAGCTAGTTTTGATAGATTCTTATTACCATCAAAAGTTGAAATTTAATCAAAACAAACTACTAGGCTATTAATATAGCTAACAGCTTTTGACTTCCGTATTTTGATGAAGTAGGTTGACAGATTAACGAGATTTTATCTAGTTTTTAGATTTGCAACACATCCATACTATCTATGTTGGATAAGGGAAAAATTTTAATTCGCCAGAAACATATTCACCAACAAATATTTGATTAATATTTTTCAATCCAGCCTTATTTACTTCTGAGTTTAGCCAATCTAGATCTTTATGAATCATTTCAAGTATATCCATATCAGGTTGTCCATCAATAATCACAGGATATCTAGTTGATTCATCACCGTATTCTGTAATTGTTAATTGTCCATTTTGCTCTATAATTGCTCGTTTAACTTGAGACACGTCACTAATCCCATTTTCTCTCAACTTTAACATCAATTCACGCCCCTGTATTCCCTGCTTCATACATTGACCTACATTAATCATCCCATCTTTAATTAGTACTGAGGTCTTTCCATCAACAATTACTTTCATAAAATGAAAATTTTCTTTTAAATATTTAACTATCATAACCAGTATTGTCCAAATTAATAAAACAACTAGAAATTGTAGTACTGTAACAGATTCATTATAAATAACGCCTCCTATAATCCCCCCCAATACATAATTTTGAATCTGATCCATTGGAGATGATGGAGCTAAGTTACTTTTTCCCATAAGATTAATCTGAAATACAAGACAAATAATGCCTAAAATAAACTTAATAACAATTCCATTCACATTCATTTATTTTCAACTCCCTAATTTTTTTTGATAATTTCTCCGTTTAACAACGTAACTTTTTTCAAACTAAATGCAGACTTATCAGCATTTAGTTCAACCGAATAATAGGATTCATTCAATTTTATAATCGTGTTATCATTTAATTGATATGAATTTATGTATATATTATCTTTATCAATTTTTTCCTTTTCTGATAAAACATTAATAAAATTTAGAACTTCAGAAACTTGATGTTTTTGATTTAAGGATTGAGAATAATCCATGTATTGCATACAAGAAATTAATAATAGTGACAAAAAAGCTATAACTGCTAGATCTCTATACTTTGTTTCAAATCTTTTTTTTAAGAATACAATAATAAGAATAATAAGGCCAAATAGCAAAAACATACCTATGTATCGAATAATGTTATTTATACTTACTTGATTTTCAAGAATATCAACACTGTAAAAATCCATAAAAATTTCCCTCCTTCATAAAATTAACTTATTTCTAAAAATTGTTCATGATGCATGGGCACTTATTTTAAAACATAGTCTTTCCACTAATTTATTATCCTCTCAATTCTCTAGTATGCTCTGCACATTTGATTCAAGTTGAATCTTTAATAGTTACTTTGATATGAATATTTTTTAAAGGATGATCTATGAATAAAAGCAGTAATAGCAATATCCAAATTCCTTGTACAACATCTGTTAAAATCATTGGTCACTTTTTTACGAAGCATTCTACAAATGAGTTAGCGAACATTCCTCCCAACAATTTAGTTAGTAAAATGGACACGCAGCTAAGAATGAAAGTAACACACGTCTTTTTTCTTAATATATCCAATTTTAGATTGTAAAACTAGACATTTTACTACCAAAAGACGCAATAAGTTGATGATTGTCCTTTTATCATTCCTAGTGTGCTATTCTAATCAACATGATATTATTTCCTTTTCCCTACCTACATCCGTTAGTTTAAGTTTAGAATTATATATACCTAAATTGTACTAGTAATTTTAAAAACGCCCCTGTCAATACCCCAAAGGCTAGCGAAAAATATGGTTATGTTGCAAAGGTTAATGAAGTGTGATTTTTCGATATAATGACTTTAACTAAAATGATTGGAGGAACGATGGTGAAATAATATTTTAAGAGAAAACCATACAACTATCAAAATATTATTGAGCCCGTTGACGTATACTGTCATTTTCCTTTAAATTATCGTGATTGTTCTATTATAATAATGAAGTTAGCCACACAACGATTAAAGAAATTGAGGTTGTTTCGGCACTATATAAAGAAAGTCGAAGAGAAATTAACCTCTTCGACTTTTCACGTGGGATAAAATTGAGCTCTGCTTAAAGCAGCATAGCCCATTAAACAAATTTGGGATGCGTCTGTCTAATTTTTTAACTTTGCAACACAAATACTATCAATTTATTGACACTTCTACTTAGCTTTAATTTATTTGTTATCAAACTTTTCTTTAACGTCACCAATAACTTCTTCTGTTTTGTCTTTTATATCAGAACCAACTTCTGTAATTTTACCTTCAACTTGTTTTAAAACACCTTCACCTTTTAATTCTTCATTGTCTGTAACATCACCAGCAGTTTCTTTTGCTTTGCCAACTAATTTATCTGTTTTTCCATTATTTGTCATAATAATAACCTCCTGTTCTTAATTCAATATCGTTATACTATCTTCTAATTCTTACTACTTGCTGAAGTTAATCATCTACTTTACTCTTGAACCCATAACATTATCCTCAATATTTGATACTTGATCGCTTAATTTATCTCTAACATCTGAAGTAGCTTCTTTTACGTTATCTGTCTTTTTAGAAACAAAATTACTCGTATTTTCTGCAGCTTCTGATAACTTATCTTGTACTGTTGTATTCTCTTCTTCGTATTGTTCTTTGGATTTTACATCCACAACATTTACATTTACCTCTACAACATTTAGACCTGTCATCTTTTTGACTTCTCTAGTAGTAATTTCTTTTATGCTATCATAAATGTTATTCATATTTCGACCGTATTCACAAACAACATCTAAATCGACAGCGACTTGTTCTTTACCAACCTCTACATCAATACCCGATGTAACATCATCTGTATTGACAATTTTTCCTGCTAAATTAGATAAAAAACCGCCATCAACAGTTAATAATCCCTCAATTTCTTCCAAAGCAATACCTATTATTTTTTGTATTACTTTATCATCAAACGTCAAATCTCCTTTTATTGTTTGATTTTGATTCTGTCCTTTAGTATCTGTTACTTTACTTTTTTTGTCTTCATTTTTATTACTCATTGTAATTCCTCCTTATATTGTATTAATTATATTAATCAACCTAAAAAATTTTAGATTGTAAATAAAAACCGATATAGCATCCAAGTAATGTGAATATTAGGACAAATAATGTTTTAAAGAAACCAACTATTATAATTGATAAACTAATAAATAGCCCTATAATACCAAATAAAACAGTAAGTTTGTAATCGTTCAAAAGTTCTTGTAACAAAGTTATCCCCTCCTTTAAATAACTCGACTTTTATTAGAATCGCTAGATTTATAGTTCTGAAAATTTACTCGAACTGTCATATTTTCCTCTATACCAAATAGGGTAAACAACCTATGTTCAATAGTCTTTGAAATACTTTCTTTTCTCTTAACTAAATCATTAGTGGATTCGTTAATATTGGCTTCTATATTAACGATAATTTTATTTTTTTTAAGAATAGATGTTACCTTCGGATCATTTAAAAAATACTCCTTTTTTAAAACATTTAGTACAAAATTATCAATTGCTTTGTTTTGAACTGATAAATACCCAGAACTTTCTTTAATTTTTATTTGGTTCTTTTTAATAGGGATAAAAAGAAGAACGACTATGGAGACCAAAGACATACCAATCCAAAAAATACTTAACCAAAAAATAACACTTGATAGATAGGTGTTAAAATATGGATAGTTTTGAATTTTAATTAAAGAGAAAGGTAAACTAACGGCATATTGTGAGATAGTAACAGCAGAAAATAAAGGAATAATTAAAGTCAAAATTAGAATAGTCAAGAATATTTTTATACTAGTTTTCAAACTACTCACCTTCTTTCGAAATGTAATTGTTTAATTAATTGTACTATATTTAAAAAAAAAAAGAAAGTAATTTAAGTGATAATGACAATAGAGATGATCAATTGATGGTTGTGTTACCCAGTTTAATTAAGGGTTGTTTTTCGATATAATAATTTAACTAATATTACTGGAGGAACGACGATGAATAAACATTTTAAGGGAAAATAAAACGACTATCGAATTATTATTGAAGTCATTGGCTTATACTGCCATTTTCCTTTAAGTTATCACGATTGCTCCATTATAATAAATAAAATGCAGCATTAAAATTAAACAAACAACGATTTATTACATGGTAAATTGTTGTATTATATTTGGAAAAAAAGAAATAGAAGTAAAAGGTTTAGTGATTCCTGGAGAATTTACGAGACGTATGTCAAAATGAAAGGGAAGGAGTATTACCTTTATCGTGCGATTGATTCAAATGGAAACTCTCTAGATATGTGGTTGCGAAATCATCGCGATATAGTCTCTACTAAAACTTTTATGAAGCAAATCATTCAAGATTATGGTCAGCCCTATTATATTGTGACGGATAAATGGGATTTTCTTCACTCAAGGTAATTAAAGAACTAAAAGAAAAAAGTATTCTTGATTAAACAGTGAGTCATTTTATACTGTTGCAGCAACGATTAAAGGATTTGAGGTTGTTTCGGTACTACATAAATAGGCTGTACACTAAATTGTGTTAATAGACTAAAATTAGAAAGTAGTCTAATTATGTTACAAAATGTTATTAGTTAGATTTTCTACAGATAATGAATCTCTTGAACCTCTCCTGACTTCTGTCATGAGAGGTTCAAATACTCTTTGTTTTTCGAAACGTGATAAAAAGGTTAAATTTAATCAAAAAAGACTGCTAGTATATTAATACATCTAACAGTCTTTTAATTTCTTTATTTTGTTTAAGTTTCGTGAACTGAAATGTTAATGATTATATAAAAAAGCAGATATTAGATAAAGTAAAGCAATGTGTGCAGGATAGAAGATATAGAAGAAGTACTTCATCCCTTTACCTTTTTGTCCGTTATACATCATAATAGGTATAATAGCAAATATCATAATCCATTGTGTAGACCCCATAAATAAATAGAATAACGCTGTTATTATAATCATCAAAATTTGTATGTTTCGCTTGTTTCTAAAAATATATAACAACGGTATCAATAACACCCTAATACCATTCTCAGCTAAAAATATTGCAGGCACAAACGTCATAATGAGTGTCATGATACTAGAATTTTGTAAAATGGTTGGATTAGATAAAGCAATACTTACTAGAATAGAAGAAATAAATGGTAACAAAATCAATAAAAAGCCACACAATATGTTTAATACTTTCTTATGTTTCTTTCCAGAAATAATTAAATCTATCCCCGCCATCATTAAAGTTCCGATAAATAAATCTCTGAAAATATTATTTATTAAAACCACTTGATCATAGTGTACAATTTTTTCCAAAAAGAATGTAAGGAAAGACATTAAAATCATTGAAATATAAAGTCTTAGCATGTATCTTTTTTTACTTTTGGTATGAGAAAAACCAACAACACTTACAAAAAAGAACAGAGTTGCTACTGGTCTTCCAAACCAATCTACCCAGTTTGGAATACCAAATGGTACAAACATTTGATGTATATGATCAATAAACATCAGTATAATGCCTATAATTTTAATATCAAAAATGGATAACCTCTTAGTCTTTAAAACATTATTCAAATTAATTCCTCCTAAAAAATCATGAGTGTACTATATAACAAATTCAGTAGTAAATACAAATTTAAACCTATTATTCAGATTAAATAATAGGTTTTTCATCTACCAAATAAACAAAATTAACTAACACTCTTGTTATTCATGTAATTTATTTAATACATTTTTGGGGATTTTAGTTTTTGATATCTCGTTAGGTCCTTTAGTAACACGTTTTTTACTTATTTCAGCTTTTACATATGAACCAGGTGTTAGTGGTTTTAATTGATCACTCTCTCCAGTTAAATCGTATTCCATTTTTTGTACACTTCCATCTTCTTTAACAAAATAAAAATCATAGCTGTAAGTTTTACTTCCAGCAACTACACTTCCATCTTGATATTTTGCGTCTTTTATTTCTGGAATTTTATCTGAAACTTTGGCGTAAGCAACTTCACTTTTATATGTTTCAGCATAATATTTATAACCTTTATATCCTACAAATACCATTACTACTAGTAATACACTTAAAATAACTTTTTTTATCATAAAATATCGCTCCTTTATAATTCATATAAAATATTTTTTTAAATTAATTAAACCTTCCAGACATATATAAAAGTATTAATCCTATGATAGATAGGATAGTTCCATAAAACATCTGAGAGATCATGGAAATGTCACCCAATAACAAACGAAAAAGGAACCACTTCCTACCAAAAACAAACAGAAAAACACCGATTAAAAATATAAAGACTCCTAAAATAACTAAAGGATTATCTACATAGTTAGCATTCATTGAATTCTCCCCATTTCTTACCGATATTATATAATAACGTGTAGTATTTTCTAATAATAAAATATATTTGATTGATCTATATTTTTTAATAATCATCTAATTCTTTAGGTATAACGATACTGCTATATAAAACTACGGTTAATACATAATAAATAGTATATAAAAATATAAATATAGAAAAAGGTATCCAAATTCCTTCGTATGGATTACTTATAAACTCTTTGAACATTTGTAAACCAAACAGTACATGGATAATACCTAAAATGCCAGGTAAAAAGAATAAAACACCGATTTCTTGTATGACTGCTTTTTTTAGAAGTGATTGTCTAGTTCCTATTTTACGTAACATTTGGAAACGTGCTTTATCAGTGTTAGCAGATGATAAAATTTTAAACATTAAACAACTTGCTAACATCGTTAAAAATGCTAATCCTAAAAAGAATCCCATAAATTGAAATCCAGCAGAGATAGAATTTATTGTTTGATATGTTTCATATTTTTGTGATACGTTATCCATTTCATTATTCGAATTCATACTTGGGTTATTACGATTATTTTCTAAAACTAATTTTTTGATTTGTGGCAAACTGTCTTTAAAGTTAACTACTTTGATTAGTTCTAGGTTTGTCTTAGGTAGATTTAGTATGTTAAACTCCGCATTAGAGACAAATTTTATCTCTTTATTTCTTTGGTCGGGTGTCATATATTTTTTTAAAATGGTAATCCCATCTTGATTTTCCTTTAATTGATTTCCAGTGTATTCATTAATTTTTTGATTATCTACATTTTTATCTTGTAATGGCTGCTTATTAAATTCATCTGAATTATAATATAAAGTATTCGAATCTTCTTTTTGACTATATTTTGCATCAAAATTTATATCTAAATCATTTATTTGTTTTTGATTTATCTTATCTGAATTATTTAATACCAAGTCATATGTTTCACTATTATTAGCTATTTTAATTGGCTGAGATCTAAATGCCAGACCAACGGTAATAGCCCCCATCGCTAGTGCAAATAAGATAGACACCATTGTTAAAATTTGAGTGTATTCCCTAATTCTAAAAGTTAATTGTGATAGTGTAAAGTTTGTTAGTTTTTTCATTGATATGGAATCAATATTTTTCATTAAACTCAAAACAACAATAGCAATCGCATGAAACAAGCAATAACTTCCTATTACTATAGTGACAAGTGCTACCTCAATTGAAAATAATTTATATGTTTGAATATTATCCAACATATAATATCCAAGACCTAAACTTAAAGATCCGAATATTGCTTCAAGTATAGAGAGAATTGGACGTCTCACTAATTTTTTCGCAGTTGATTGTTCGTTTAATAATTGTAAAATTTGTTTACTCACAACAGAACTCGAATTAATAAGTGATGTTATGATAAATAAAATACTAAAGATTGAAAGTGTCCAAACAATAGCTAGTAAGTTAAATGGTGAAAATCCTGTAACCACTATATCTAATTGACTCATTAAAAAATAATTAACAACATAAGTAAGACACACGCCTAATAAAATACCGATTAATGTAGCAGATAATCCTATAATAAATGTCTCTAAAAAGATTATTTGAGCAATTTTTTTAGTTTTTGCACCTAACATCATGAGCATGGCATACGTTCTTTGTCGTAATGTCATCAAAAAAGAATTGGCGTAGAGTATGTATACAATTGTAATAATAGTTAATAAAATAGTTCCTAGTTGAAAAATCATCGTTGCCATACTGATACTGGTATTTCCTTCTAAAAAAGCTTTATTTGTTGCAAGACTTTGAAACATGTAAAAAATAGCTGAGGCAATAGTTAAACCCGAGAAGAGAATCATATAATCTCGTAATCGACTCTTTATACCTGTCATAGATAACTTCCAAATCATCGTTTTTTCTTTCCTTTCTATTGCTCTAAATTACCTAAAGAGACTAAAATTTCTCGGTAAAATTCATCGCGTGATTTTTCTTCACGATTTAATTCTTGGTGTATTACACCATCTTTTATAAATAAAATACGTTTACAGTAGCTAGCCGAGAATGGATCATGCGTTACCATTAAAACCGATACATTATCCTCATAATTTAGCTCATTCATCATATCGAGCAAATCTTTTGCACTTTTAGAATCCAAAGCACCTGTTGGCTCATCTGCTAATAAAATGCTGGGGTCAGTGACTAGTGCTCTCGCTGCAGCGACACGCTGTTTTTGTCCGCCAGACAGAGCAGTAGGGTATTTGTCTAAAATGTCACTAATTCCCAAATGATGTGCTACAGTATTTATTTTATTTTTAATGATTTTAGGCTTTAAATTTTGTAATGATAGAGGAATCGCAATATTTTCTGAAGCAGTCATGGTTTCTAATAAATTGAAATCTTGAAAAATAAACCCAATCTTTTGTCCTCTAAAATCAGCTAATTTATCTCCTCTTAGTTTCATAACGTCTTCACCAGCTATTTTTACGTCACCGTTAGTTGGTTTATCAAGAGTGGACAAAATGTTTAATAAGGTTGATTTTCCTGAACCAGATGCTCCCATAATCCCAATGAATTCCCCTTCTTCTACATCAAACGTTACATCGTTTAAAGCAGTTGTTTGTTTTTCATTGTTTTTTCCATATACTTTTTTTAAATTTTTTACACTTACTACTAATGCCATATACATTCCCCTTAAAGTTAGATTTAAATAATAAAACCAAAGATATATATAGACCTTACACTAAATAAAAAAAATAATATATAGTACTTTAGTATGATTTATTTAAAACAACGTAGTTTAAGGTGAATACAAGAGATTTTTTTATATAAAAAGCTTTATAATTTAAAATAACTAGAAATACAAGCAGGTTTTTAGTCAGAATGATTAATTGTTTTTTTAACGATATTTTATTGGTATTTTTTAAAATTTTCATTGATTAATGAAGCTAGATAAAATATCGTTTGTCTACATAACTCAAAAATACTACTTCCAATAGTGTTTTATAATTTAATGATTTTCTAGGAATATTATTTCTTTTAAATGCGATAGATTGGATAAAAAATTCTTCAACTTTGTTGAAATCCATTTGTTTAGGCAATCCATCTTTACGTAATAAGCCATTAGAGTGTTCATTTAAGCCTCGTTGTGAGGATATTCCTGGATTGGCAAAATAACTATCAATATCATTTAGATTGCTGATTGATTTCCAATTAGAAAACTCTTTACCACAATCGAATGTGATTGTTTTAAATACATGGCATGGAAACTTTTTAAACCAATTATTTAAACTATTTTCGATACCTATGCTCGTCTACCTATTGGTTTTAACGTAATAATCACTTTCGACAGCCTTTCAATGAGTGTGATAACAGCACTTTTATGCCCTTTCCCAACAATTGTGTCACCTTCAAGGTGACGTAAGTCATTATTAAAGAGTTGATAATCCTTATGACGTTGATGTATGGTTCTTTTAAAGGCTTGTTTGTCATTTTTTTCTTTATAACCATTCGCTATAGATAGTCTGTTTTGCTCGTTTCAATTGTTTCGCAATGTATGTTCCTTTTTAACTTGATGGTAATAAGATGCTATCAAAACTAGCTCGTCTGTAGTCAGATGTGTATAGGTCATTTTTGATCACTCCCTTTGTTTTATTGGGGTGGAAAGACCATTTGAGTGTATCACAAATGATGTTTTTTAGTTGTCTAGCTCAATGTTACAATCGGCGACATTTAAAAAGCATCGAGAAGAAATTAAAAATACAGTTGAAACATCTTATTCAAGAAGTTTTTATAATTTTAAGCTACGACTACGACTATAAATTCAATTTACTTAAAATAATCTGTCTTTAAATCACCAAAAAAGATCTAGAAAACCAAATGGTTTCTAGATCTTAAATTCTAACGTATTACTCTCAACAACAGTAGTTGACAAAGAGATGATATTTTCATTCTTAAATCCTTATTTTAGAGACTTTTAAAAAAACTTAGACGGAACGAGTATACTACGAATTTAAATCATTTAATAATGTGAGAATAATAATTTTCTTCCAACACACTAATTAATCTCATTTCATGTTTGAGACTTTTTTATCTACATTATTGTCCATCAACATGATTTGGTGTACAGCCATTTATTTTTTACTTGTCAACTTAAATTGCAGCAAACTTGATTATTACCATTAATCAATAAAAATAGATTCATAGCTGTTTAGTTTATTTATTCCGTTTCAATTTCCACCCTAACAATCCTCCTGCTAACGTTAATAATAATAGTCCTGTACTTAATAATGATTTATTATCATATTCACCTGTAGATGGTAATTTTTGTTTACCTACGGTTCCTTTTCCAATCACCTTATTGTCTTTATCTTTGATCGTGATTTTATCGCCACCAACCCCTTTGCCGGATACTACTTGCTCTCCTTCTATTGGTTGGTTGACGGTTGGTTTATGGGCGTCTTTATCGAATGGTTTTTCAGCCACCGTTGTGGTCCCCGGGGTCCCTTCTTTGCCATCTGTCGTTGGGATAACGGTTAATTCTTCCCCTTTTTCTAACGGACGATCGGTTTTAACAGTAAACGTGCCATCTTCCGCTACGGTTCCTTTTCCAATCACCTTATTGTCTTTATCCTTGATTGTGAGCTCATCGCCACCAACCCCTTTGCCGGATACTACTTGCTCTCCTTCTGTTGGTTGGTTGACGGTTGGTTTATGGGCATCTTTATCGAATGGTTTTTCTGCCACCGTTGTGGTCCCTGGGGTCCCTTCTTTGCCATCGGTCGTTGGGATCACCGTTAATTCTTCCCCTTTTTCTAACGGTCGATCGGTTTTAACAGTAAACGTACCATCTTCCGCTACGGTTCCTTTTCCAATCACCTTATTGTCTTTATCTTTGATTGTGAGCTCATCGCCACCAACCCCTTTGCCGGATACTACTTGCTCTCCTTCTGTTGGTTGGTTGACGGTTGGTTTATGGGCATCTTTATCGAATGGTTTTTCTGCCACCATTGTGGTCCCTGGGGTCCCTTCTTTGCCATCGGTCGTTGGGGTCACCGTTAATTCTTCCCCTTTTTCTAAAGGTCGATCGGTTTTAACAGTAAACGTACCATCTTCCGCTACGGTTCCTTTTCCAATCACCTTATTATCTTTATCCTTGATTGTGAGCTCATCGCCACCAACCCCTTTGCCGGATACCTTTTGATCTCCTTCTGTTGGTTGGTTGACGGTTGGTTTATGGGCATCTTTATCGAATGGTTTTTCTGCCACCGTTGTGGTCCCTGGGGTCCCTTCTTTGCCATCGGTCGTTGGGATCACCGTTAATTCTTCCCCTTTTTCTAAAGGTCGATCGGTTTTAACAGTAAACGTACCATCTTCCGCTACGGTTCCTTTTCCAATCACCTTATTATCTTTATCCTTGATTGTGAGCTCATCGCCACCAACCCCTTTGCCGGATACTACTTGCTCTCCTTCTGTTGGTTGGTTGACGGTTGGTTTATGGGCGTCTTTATCGAATGGTTTTTCTGCCACCGTTGTGGTCCCTGGGGTCCCTTCTTTGCCATCGGTCGTTGGGATCACCGTTAATTCTTCCCCTTTTTCTAAAGGTCGATCGGTTTTAACAGTAAACGTACCATCTTCCGCTACGGTTCCTTTTCCAATCACCTTATTATCTTTATCCTTGATTGTGAGCTCATCGCCACCAACCCCTTTGCCGGATACCTTTTGATCTCCTTCTGTTGGTTGGTTGACGGTTGGTTTATGGGCATCTTTATCGAATGGTTTTTCTGCCACCGTTGTGGTCCCTGGGGTCCCTTCTTTGCCATCGGTCGTTGGGGTCACCGTTAATTCTTCCCCTTTTTCTAAAGGTCGATCGGTTTTAACAGTAAACGTACCATCTTCCGCTACGGTTCCTTTTCCAATCACCTTATTATCTTTATCCTTGATTGTGAGCTTATCGCCACCAACCCCTTTGCCGGATACTACTTGCTCTCCTTCTGTTGGTTGGTTGACGGTTGGTTTATGGGCGTCTTTATCGAATGGTTTTTCTGCCACCGTTGTGGTCCCTGGGGTCCCTTCTTTGCCATCGGTCGTTGGGATCACCGTTAATTCTTCCCCTTTTTCTAAAGGTCGATCGGTTTTAACAGTAAACGTACCATCTTCCGCTACGGTTCCTTTTCCAATCACCTTATTATCTTTATCCTTGATTGTGAGCTCATCGCCACCAACCCCTTTGCCGGATACTACTTGCTCTCCTTCTGTTGGTTGGTTGACGGTTGGTTTATGGGCGTCTTTATCGAATGGTTTTTCTGCCACCGTTGTGGTCCCTGGGGTCCCTTCTTTGCCATCGGTCGTTGGGATCACCGTTAATTCTTCCCCTTTTTCTAAAGGTCGATCGGTTTTAACAGTAAACGTACCATCTTCCGCTACGGTTCCTTTTCCAATCACCTTATTATCTTTATCCTTGATTGTGAGCTCATCGCCACCAACCCCTTTGCCGGATACTACTTGCTCTCCTTCTGTTGGTTGGTTGACGGTTGGTTTATGGGCATCTTTATCGAATGGTTTTTCTGCCACCGTTGTGGTCCCTGGGGTCCCTTCTTTGCCATCGGTCGTTGGGATCACCGTTAATTCTTCCCCTTTTTCTAAAGGTCGATCGGTTTTAACAGTAAACGTACCATCTTCCGCTACGGTTCCTTTTCCAATCACCTTATTATCTTTATCCTTGATTGTGAGCTTATCGCCACCAACCCCTTTGCCGGATACTACTTGCTCTCCTTCTGTTGGTTGGTTGACGGTTGGTTTATGGGCGTCTTTATCGAATGGTTTTTCTGCCACCGTTGTGGTCCCTGGGGTCCCTTCTTTGCCATCGGTCGTTGGGGTCACCGTTAATTCTTCCCCTTTTTCTAAAGGTCGATCGGTTTTAACAGTAAACGTACCATCTTCCGCTACGGTTCCTTTTCCAATCACCTTATTATCTTTATCCTTGATTGTGAGCTCATCGCCACCAACCCCTTTGCCGGATACCTTTTGATCTCCTTCTGTTGGTTGGTTGACGGTTGGTTTATGGGCATCTTTATCGAATGGTTTTTCTGCCACCGTTGTGGTCCCTGGGGTCCCTTCTTTGCCATCGGTCGTTGGGGTCACCGTTAATTCTTCCCCTTTTTCTAAAGGTCGATCGGTTTTAACAGTAAACGTACCATCTTCCGCTACGGTTCCTTTTCCAATCACCTTATTATCTTTATCCTTGATTGTGAGCTCATCGCCACCAACCCCTTTGCCGGATACCTTTTGATCTCCTTCTGTTGGTTGGTTGACGGTTGGTTTATGGGCATCTTTATCGAATGGTTTTTCTGCCACCGTTGTGGTCCCTGGGGTCCCTTCTTTGCCATCGATCGTTGGGATCACCGTTAATTCTTCCCCTTTTTCTAAAGGTCGATCGGTTTTAACAGTAAACGTACCATCTTCCGCTACGGTTCCTTTCCCAATCACCTTATTATCTTTATCCTTGATTGTGAGCTCATCGCCACCAACCCCTTTGCCGGATACCTTTTGATCTCCTTCTGTTGGTTGGTTGACGGTTGGTTTATGGGCGTCTTTATCGAATGGTTTTTCTCTCTCTACTGAAACTGCTTTAATTTTAGCGACACCTTCCGTAATTTGGCTCAGAACGTCTTTTCCAGTAGCATCAAAAGTACTCTTTCTATATTGTGACAATAAACTATCAACTTCTTTTAAAGCTTTTTCTTTTGCACCTTTTTTAGCATCTGTAACTGCATTTATTTCTGCCCTTTTAGATTTGGCCTCATCTTCAAATTGTTTAAACCCTGAATCTTGATTTGTAAAATCTTCGCTAGCTTGCTCTAATTTTGCTTCAATTGTTTTCTTATATAAACTATTTACATCAGACAAGCTATCAAAGTCAGTTACTTCACTTAAAGATTTCATATCGTCTATATAAGCTTTGTCTACAATAGATATAGACTTTTCAAAAGTTTTATTTTTTTCTTCTTCCGTAAAGTTACTTAGATCCATTATGCCTCTTCTATTGCTCTCAACATCCTGCTTAGAAAAAAGAAAAATAATATTTCTATTTGGATTAATGACTAGAGAAGTTCCATCGATAAAATGGATAACCGTATTACCGTCTACAAGAGCTCTTTCATTGTCAAATGCCTCACGACCTGAGAAATCAACTCTTAACATAACAGTAGGTTGCCCTAAAATATTAATTCCGCCTGTTATTTTTGCTTTAGGATTAGACTTAGTGCTATTTGTTCCATTATTTAATTGGAACTCGATATAATCTACATCAGTAGCTTTTTTACCATTAATTTCATAGAGTAGGTTTAAATAAGAATTACTACCATCTGTCTGTGCTGTAGATCCTGATTCAACTCTCAATATTGGTGGATAATATTGTTGTTTATAGTTTACTACAGTATCTGCATGAACAGTAATAGAAGATAATCCTGACAGAGTGTTTACATTACTAGAAATTGACTCTAAACCAATCATCGTCGTGATAATTGCTGCATAAACCCATACTTTTTTTACTTTCCTCCTTTTATATCTATGTATTTTATCTTGAGGTTTAGCATTTAAAAAGTTCACTATCTTCTTCTTTTGTTTATCATTCATAAATTAACACTCCCTATTTATATATTTTTTCACTGTGCTGATTAGTTTAATATTAATACAAAAAAGCAGCAGTTTTTTATCTATATTTGCTTTTTTATAACTTAAACAACACAATATGAAGCGCAATACATACTTTTTAACAATAAACAACCTTATAGCCATCATATTGTAGATATATATATATTTATGCCATTCGTTTTATATAAATGATACAATTTAAGTTTTAAAAAGTAAAGAATAAAGATCTAATTTCAAAAAATGCGCTTTTTTTATTATTTTACGTCTGATAAATATACAAAATTTGATTATACATTATATGGGTTTTACGGACTTCGTTTATTATAAGAAAATAGAGGTAAGTAGCGTACCCACAAAAGTTAAGCTGTATATTTTTGACATGGATAAAAAACTCACCTACCTTTATTTTTTTACATTTCCATTTGTCAAATTAATCTAGGCAAAATATCATTGTCTACATAACTTAAAAATACTACTTCCAATAGTGTTTTATAATTTAATGATTTTCTAGGAATATTATTTCTTTTAAATGCGATAGATTGGATAAAAAATTCTTCAACTTTGTTGAAATCCATTTGTTTAGGCAATCCATCTTTACGTAATAAGCCATTAGAGTGTTCATTTAAGCCTCGTTGTGAGGATATTCCTGGATTGGCAAAATAAATATCAATATCATTTCGATTGCTGATTGATTTCCAATTAGAAAATTCTTTACCACAATCGAATGTGATTGATTGAAATAGATGGCATGGTGGCTGTTTAAGCCAATTATTTAAACTATTTTCGATATCTATTTCTCGTATAATTATTGGTTTTAACGTAATAATCACTTTTGATAGTCTTTCAACGAGTGTGATAACATCGGTTTTATGGGCTTTCAAAAAAAGAGGTTGACTCAAAAGTAACTTTTTTATGAAAATTACTAAACTAAGGAAACAGAAATACCATGAAGTCATCGTTCTAACAAACTTATTTCATGGAATTTTTCTATTTTAAGACTTTTGGGTCCAGCCACTTTATTATTAAAGAGTTGATAGTCCTTATTACGTTGATAGATAGTTATTTAAAGGCTTGTTTGCCTCTTTTTTCTTTATAACCATTCGCTTTCCTTTTACCTTTCATAGGTAATGCAGTCAACTCAAACAGACCTTGCTTAAATAATCTATAAAGAGTACTGATAGAACATGAATTAGAAAACTCAGCACGACCAATAATGACATCTGGAGTCCATCCTTGAACAACCTTCTTTTGTTAGACGGTCTTAACAATAAAATTAAAGTAATTAAACGTGTGACCTATGGCTATCGAAACTTTCTACTATTCAAACGACCTATCTTTTTGATTCAAGATCAAGTTTTTCAGGTTAAATAAAAAAGCGAGAGAATTTCTTCCCTCACTTCAATTAATTCTATTTCATTTTTAAGACTTTTTTATCAACATTATTGTCCATCAACACGATTTGACATAGAGCCTATTTTCTTTGGTTGGAAATACAATTTAAGTATATCACAAACGTTTTTTTAGTTGTCTAGCTTAATTTTTAAATCGACGTTTTAAAAAGTAAAGCAGTATAATTATCAAAATAGTTACTAACCCTATTATAGAGAATATATAATTATACGATTCACCAGTTTTTGGTAATATTTTACTAAGAAGGCTTTTATCTGAATGATTTGTTGATGATCGTGTAATATTATGAGAATTAGTAATAATAATATTACCTTTGTTAGTATCATCTATGGTCATTGTATAACCATCTATTTTATCGATTTCTTTTACTGTATAAATAACATCAGTACCATTTTGCTTTAACGCTAAATCGTTCCATGTTGTTGTCCACTTGTTGGAATCATTTAATTCTACTGGTTTTCCTGACTTAATGCCATTTGCGTACAATTGAACAGAAATTTTATTCGGTCTTAATCCATCTTGGTTATTGCCATCATTCCATGCCTTTGTTACAGATACGCTAGTTTTTCCAGGAGTATAAGTATTGATAATATCCGTACCAGAAATTTCAGTTGAATAATCAGGAATAGTATTTTCTGTAATAGAATACACAATTTCTTTACCATCATTGAATTTATCTAAATCGGTAAAATTATAACTCCAATTATCTTTCTTTGATACTTCTTTGGAATCAACGATTTTGCCATCCGCTAAGAGGTTAACGGTAATAGAGTCTGGGCGTTTTCCTTCTCTATTATTGTCATCGTTCCATATCTTCCTGCCGCTAATAGCAGTTTTTTCAGGTGAATAAGTATTAGTTATATTATAACCATCAATAGATGTTGTATATCCATTAACGGGTTCTTCAATAACTGTATAAGTAATCTTTTTCCCATCTTTATATACAGGTAATCCGGTAAAACTATACTCCCAATTAGTCGTTTCATCGACTATTTTTTTAGCTTCAGGTTCTTTTTCATTTCCATTAGCAATTAAATAAACAGTAATAGATTTAGGTCGCTTTCCATCTTTATTGTTAGCATCATTCCACGTTTTGATACCTTTAATATCAGTCACTTCTGAAGTATAATGGTTAACTAAATTTGTTCCATTAATAGTAGTTTCATAATGAGGGATTGGTTCTTCTTGAATAGTATATTTTATTTCTTGTCCGTTTTTATATTTATCTAAATTATCAAATTCGTATGACCAAACACCAGACTTATCAGGTGTTACCTCTTGTTGCTTTATACGCTCACCATCTGCATAAAGATACACAATAATTGATTTAGGACGTTTCCCATCGTTATTGTTATCATCATCCCACGTTTTAGTTCCTGATATTTTTGTTTTATCTACAGCATGAGTATTTAATAAATTTATGTCATTTACTGTTAGATTGTATCCAGGTACAGGAATTTCCTTAATAGTATACTCTATTTCTTTCCCATTACTATTTTTAGGTAGATCTGTAAATGTGTATACCCAATTGGTTTCTTCTGTAACTATTTGACGATCAACTTCAACGCCATTTGCATATAAAATAGCTGTAATTTTATTTGGCCGAATGCCGTCTTGATTATCTTGGTCATGCCACAATTTTGATCCAGTAACTGTTGTTGTTTCTGGAGTATGTGTGTTTGTTATATTCACTCCATCAATCTTTGTTTCATATCCCTCTACTGGTATTTCCTGTACAGTATAGTTAATTTTTTTCCCTTGTGAATAGACAGGCAGATCATTAAATTCATATAACCAATTATCTGATGCCGTCACAATTTTTCGAGCTGTTTCAACGCCATTTGCGTATAAAATGATTGTAATTTTATCCGGTCGAATACCATCTTGATCATTGCCATCATTCCAAGTCTTTTCACCTTGAATCTTTGTTAATTCAACATCATGCTTATTTGTAATAATAATATTTCCATGATCAGCATCATCAACAGTTGTTGTATAACCTGGTATATTTTTAGAACCATTCACTTCTTCAACTGTATATTTAATTTTTTCTCCACTATCCATTAAAGGTAAATCCGGCCATGTTGTTGACCAGTTATTCTTTTCATCTAACAATACAACAGAACCTACCTCTACCTTACCTTTTTCAGTTTGTTTATAAAGTTGAACTTCAATACTACTTGGTCGAATATTATCTTGATTATTATTGTCATCCCACATCTTAGCGACTGAAACGCTCGTTTTTCCTGGAGTATAAGAATTTGTAATCGTTGTGCCATTCACTTCAGTTGAATAGTCAGGAACGGTATCTTCTGCAATGCTATAAACTATTTTCTTTCCATTCGCATATACAGGTAAATTTGTAAATTCATAAGTCCAATGACCTTCTGAATTAGGTGTTACAATTTTTTCATCTATTTCCTCACCATCTGCTAATAAATTAACAGTCACTGAATTAGGGCGCTTATTATCCTGATTATTCTGATCATCCCAAATTTTTTCACCGGATATTTCAGTCACTTCTGGACTATAAGAATTCGTAATGGTAGTAGATAATTGATCTCTATCTGTTGTGATAGATGAACTATAAGGATCTATTTCTCCTAACTCTTTCACACTATACTCGATTTTTTTCCCATTCGTAATAGCATCTAATTCATTCCATGTATATTGCCAATTATTGTTAGTATTTAATGTTATGGGATCTCCTAATTTTTGATTATTAGCATATAACTGGACAGTTATCTCTTTTGGTCTTTTACCATCTTGATTATTCTGATCATCCCATTTTTTGTAGACAGAATAATGTGTTTGATCGACGATGTCAATTGATTTTTCAGTCGATAGTACTTTACTAAATTTATACCCACCCAATACTGGTTGTTTATTATTTCTATTGTCATAATGAGTAGTAAATGCTTTATCTGAAGTAACTGTTGCACTTGCTGATACTATAAGTTTTGATTGTGATTCTTGCAAAAGATTTTTAGGTACTTGTATATATATTTTATTATTTGATTGCGGTGTTATAGTAACGTCCTTAGTCACATCACGTTTTTGACTCTTATCTTCGATTGACACTGTGTACTTGATATCTTTAACATCGAACGATTCAGTTGATCCTGACTTTACAATAGTAGTTGAAAAAATATATGTATCATCATCTTCACTTTCTTTAGATAATTCTGTTGCTTCATATTGAATATTATTAATAACATTTAACGAATCGGTATACGTTGGATTATAAAAATTTTTATTTTTATTTGCTTCGTTAATTAATGCAATAACCTCAGGATTATTTTTAATTACATTACGACTCATCGGAAATTGTGTAGGATTAGTAAAATGCCAAATTGCTAATTGTGTATAGACATACTTATTGTAAAAATTAGCCTTATTAAAGCTATCTATAGGACTTTTTCCACCACTTTTATTTGGTGTGTTTTTATTCCATTTAAGGTTTTCAATATTATTATAAAAATTTGACGATAACCAATTAATTTCTGGTATTAATTGTTTACTAGGTTCTAACGTATTTAATTCTCCATCAGTTGGATTATATTTGCGTTCGTCTAAACAAAAGTACATATTATTTTCCTTATCTCCAATAATAGAAATATTAAAAACATCATTAGCACTGTTCAATTTAACAATATCTTCCTTAATTTGATATCCATAGACTAGGTAAACACGATCATCAATATGTTTATTTTGATTAGGTAATATCCCCGTGATTTCTGAATTCGATGATGCCCATACCAAATCAGTTTTAATAACTAGACAAATAGAAAAACAAATTAGCATCATAATAAAATATAGTTTTTTCAATTTTTTCTCCTTTAACATATTTATTTAAATTTTCATTTTAGTTTAAATTATACCGTAAAAAATACTTTGTAACAACATTTTTAAGATAGTGTCAATAACTTTATTGCTAGGCAGTGATAGTGTTCTAAGTAACCTGAAAAACAAAAATCATTTATGATGTACTCAAATTGTCTTTCTAACAAAAGAAAACAAGGAGAGTAATCACAAATGATTTTTTTTAGTTATTTTGCTTAATTTTACAATCAACATAATTTGTTTACATTTAATTCAAATTTTTTTCAATAGTATTTTTTGCCTCTAACATGTTATCAATCACATAATTTCTAAATTCTTCATTTACTCTAAATTTCGGCATACTAACACTAAATGCTCCTTCAATCCGTCCTTGTTTAGTCATTATAGGCATAGCAATACAATAACAATCTTCTTCCATTTCCTCATCATCATAGGCAATATTCGTTTCTTTTATTTTCTGTAATTCTTTCTTCATCAAAAATTTATTAGTAATAGTATTTTCTGTATAAGCCTGTAGCGGAACTGTTTTAAAGTAGTGATCTAATTCTTCATCATTATATGCCGATAAAAATACTTTTCCCATTCCTGTCGAATAAAGAGGTTTTCTTGCTCCAACCTTAGATGACATATAAATCGACTTTTCCTTAGGTTCTAGTTTATCGATATAGATCAATTCATTATTATTTGACATCCCTAAATGAATTGTTTCATCTACTTCTAACTGAAGTTTTTCTAAACTGGGCTCAGCTATGTTTTTTAACATCGAATTACTTGAATATACTTGACTATATTTTACTATGCTAGGACCTAAATAATATGTTTTACTTTTTTCATTTCGTGTTACATATCCAATCAGTATTAATGTATCTAATATTTTTAACGCGGTAGATGTTGTCAGCCCTGATAATTCTGCAACCTCTTTCAGTGTAACATCGCCTGTTGTTTCTGCTAAGCAATCTAATATTTTAGCCGCTTTAATCAATACTGTTCCATATGGTTTCAATTGATTGTCTTTCACGCTTTCACCTCATTATTTCCTAATAAGAAACGGAATATTCTTATTAGGAAATTGTACCATAGATTAGTAAAAATAGGTAGTATCCTCTTAACCTGCTCACTTTTCAAGCCAACTAGCTAGTAGGTTAATGTATTTATCTCGTTCTTCTACAAACGGCATATGTCGACTGTGTTGAAATAACTCCCAGGTTGCGTTTGGAATTTCATCATACATTGTTTTGGCAAGTACAGGGGTACACAAGTCATTCGCCCCACTAATAATTAAGGCAGGCACCTTAATCTGATGCAATTGAGCGGTATAATCAAATGTTTTTAATGTTCCCATAGGAAAGAATTCATTTGGTCCCCACGCATACAGATAAGCTTGCTCTCCTCTGGTTTTTTGACGTCTAAGAGGTTCCGGAGATGTTTTAGTTGGCATATCACCTGCATGTCGTTGCATAAATAGGTCATTTGCTTTTAAATACTCTGGTTTTGAGAAATCATTGTTTGCTTCAGCATATGCTATAGCCTCTTGCTCTTTTTCATCCATTAATTTGATTAAACGATGTTGCTCTTGTTTCCATAATTCCGCAGACGATAAGGTACTCGATAAAATAATACTGTCTACACCACTAGGTTTTTTGTCACACATATATTTAAGAAGCAACATCCCTCCCCATGACTGCCCAAGGATATGTACTCTCTCTAGACCTAAATATTCTCTTAATGTAATCAACTCATCTAGCCATGTTTTAGCTGTCCATAGCTCTGGTTTATTAGGAATAGATGACAAACCACACCCTAATTGATCATACATGATTAGTTGCCGCCCATCCTCTGCCAGTTCATCCAATAATTCAAAATAATTGTGTGTCGACCCTGGTCCTCCATGTAACAACAATAAAGGGGGTTTTTCAGATGCTTCTCCGACAATGCGATAATATGTTTGATAATCTAAAAATGGCATGTATCCTTCGGTAACCTTCATTTTCTCTCCTACTTTCTCATGACTATTTATAAAGTATCATATCATTTACACACAATGAAACCTACCTCTTCATGTTAAAAGGTAGGTTCATATTTATTTTCTGATGAAAATTATTCTAGATAAGTGATTAAAAAATACAACATCTTTTTTATTAATCCAATCTCTTACAATAATAAATAAAAAACTCGCCCACACAAAATATACGATAAGTGAATACAATAGTTGGAATAGAATCATATAGATATTCTCTGAATAAAAATCATAAATACTTTGCCCCAAACGACTGACAAGTGACGGAGTAAAAATAAGAATAAAACGATAGATAAGCGACGTGATGGGTTTCTTTTCTGGCAAGCGTATTGTGAGTTTGATTATTTTCCCTCCTACAGTTGTCCCTTTCATCATAAAAGGCAGAACTACCATGAAAAGAAAACTTATCACTAATTTTATTGAATACATATCACTTTCTCGAAAAATAAACGTTGATAACAGCGAGCCAATCATTTGAGAAACAGCCAATGTTAGTAGGACTTCAACTAGTTGAGACCCATAGGATGCAATATGATCGGATGTGTAACTATCATCTTGTTTATGTAGTTGATCTCGACTCGGAACAAAGAATAATAATATTGGCGCAACAAAAAAGCCAATCATTCCTCCTAAAGTATTCATCATCAAATCATCCACATCAAATAAACGATATGGGTACTCATAGTATCCAAATAAAGCCGTTAACTGTGATACCTCAAAAAATAATGTCGTACTAAATATAATCGGTAATGCGACGCACCATTTGTTCGCTTTCTTAAAAAAGAAACGTAAATACACCCCTAAAGGCAATAGTAACATGATATTAAAAATAACTTGTAAAAACGTAAAAGACTTCACTAACTTGATATATGTCCTAGGATTGCCTGCTTCAAATCCTGGTATGGTTGTAAAATCCTTTAAAAAATTAAAAGGTTTTAACTGAGTATACACATGATGCTTAAATTCTATATCGTGTCGATTTTTAGGTAGTGGCAAGCTCACTAGAAAAAAAGCGGTCAAACAATAATAGATAAAACTAAAAAATACTAAGTTACGCCAAAAGTTAAAATAACCATATTTTCGGTATTGATAAATCGTCCACGGAGCAGTCCCAATAAATGATATTACAGCAAAACAAATAATTGCCGTTGATAAGGGGACAGCGTATGATGGCATAATATTCCCTTCTTTCTAAAATTATAAATTTTTCTTTTACCTTCCATTAATCACTTTATATAAATCAACCATTTCTTTGGCTAAATCAGTAAAGGATATACTCGTCATCAAATGGTCTTGACTATGTACAGTAAGAAGTGTTACCTCTATTGGATCTCCTTGAGCTTCTTTAGTTAGCATCTCCGTTTGAGATTGATGCGCCCTTATCAAAGATTCTTTCGCCTCATTTAAACTTACTTCTGCTGCTGAAAAATCGTTTGCCTTTGCTGCCTGAATTGCTTCCATCGCATGACTTTTAGCATCTCCACTATGCATAATGAGTCCCATAACCATTTGCATATTTTTCTCATCCATCACACATCACCCATCCTTATGTCTATAGTCATTCATCGCTCAAAAAAGGTATACATAACGCTGACCTAATTTTAGTTCACTTTCTTAGGATTTGTCAATAAAATAAAAGGTTCATAAATGGGCTGGCTTAACCTCTTAGACAGTCATTATACTGTTATTTTTTAGTTGTATCATTTGGTGTTGTAGATAAACTTGATCCGGTTGTTGTATCAAGACTTTCGTTGATTACTGCCGTGGTTTGAGTGATGACTTTACTTCCTAATTGTTTATTAAATTCATTCATGGTTTCATTTGAAACAAACGTCTGTTTAATTGGCATGCCCATTTGATATAAAATGTCTGTTGGAATATTGGATAATGCGTTTTTGGGGTTAGTCAAAGTCGTCAATTTCTCATGTAAATGGGGCCTTTATCTACCTAATCATAACGTTTAGAAGCTTGATAAATACCAAACGCAAGTAGTAATACAATCATGAGTTTCCTAATTCATGTTCTATCCGTACTCATTCTAGATTCTTTAAGTAAGGCCTGTTTGACTTGATCGCATTTCCTATGAAAGTTAAAAGGAAAGCGAATGGTTATAAAGTAAAAAGAGGCAAACAAGCCTTTAAAAGAACTATCCATCAACGTCATAAGGATTATCGACTCTTTAATAATAAACTTGGCCACCCTCAAGGTGACACAATTGTTGGAAAAGACCATAAAAGTACTGCTGTCATACTCGTTGAAAGACGATCAAAAGTGATTATTACGTTAAAATCAATAGGTAGAAGAGCAATAGATATCGAAAATAGTTTAAATAATTGGTTTAAACAGCTTCCGCGCCATCTATTTAAATCAATCACATTTGATTTTGGTAAAGAATTTTCTAATTGGAATTCAATTAGTAATTCGAATGATATTGGTATTTATTTTGCTGATCCTGAAATGTCATAGAAAAATAGATAATTTTGTGATAATTCAATGTTGTATTGTTTTTCTATTGGTAATCGGATCACATTCACACATGAAAATATTCAGCAGAGTCCACTATGACGCTGATTCGTTACTTGGTGAGTATCCACCTCAATTGAAAAGTTAAAATTATTAACGTCAATTGAAAAGTTAAAATTATTAACGTCAATTGATTGGATATTTTCTGCTGCTTTAAACAAGCCACTAGTTGTCGCAGCTGTTTGGGCAACTTGATTTCCTCAGTTTGAATTGAAAGCTTTCTTCATTTCATTGAGTCGTTCACTAGTAAGTGGTCTAGACATATAAAACACTCCATTCCTAAATTTATCGTTTTATTGATACACTTATATATCACTCCATTTGTATGTATATCTCTCGTTTTTTTGGGGAATCTCACACAACTTTTTATGGTGTGTTAACTAAATTTTTGTACAAAATAATAACTGCTTACCTAAAAAGATAAACAGTTATTTCGTTATTATTTATTTGTTGTTTGGGTACTATCTTTTGCCATCTCTTTTTGTACATCAGTTAACCAGCTAGCTTTTTTCTTGTTATAGATGATTAAAGGGATACTAAATAGAATACCGACAAAGATTAAAACAAAGATTAAGTTTTCAATCGTATTACTCATAAAGGTTAACGTTAAAGCAAACACGATAGTTACCATCAGTAAACCAGCAAAGAAGAATCCAAGACCATTTCCTTTTTTACCTACACGGAAAGGGTGTTCTGTATCAGGTGATTTTCTTCTCATCGCAATAAATCCTAAAGCCATTAATGTATAAGCTAGACAATAGATCATTGTGCCACTATTTGTGATAATAACGAATACTTTGTTAATTCCAGGGATGACAACGTATGCTCCTGACAAAATAGTAATCGCAATCGCTTGAACAAATAGTAAGGTATTTGATGAGTTAAATTTATTTGTTTTCCAGAATTTGAATTTTTCTGGGAAGTCTCCTTCTCTTGCACTTGCAGTGATTGTTTTTTGAGCACTGATAAACCATGTGGACATATTAGTCAACACACTCACAATAGAAAGTAAGCAGAAGATTTGGACAACAAAATATGGTAATCCTAAACGATCAGCAAACAATTGTAATGGCTGAGCACCATTGTTTAATTGGATTTTACCTGCTGGGATAACATTTGCTACTAAAAATGAGTTAACCAATGAGAACAACGCTAATAAAATAAGGGATGTAATAACACCTTTAGCATATTGTTGAGATGGTTTTTTCAGACGAGTAATAAACACAGAAGACATCTCTATTCCTAAGAAAATAAAGATAATCCCACTAAAATACATTCCAGAACCACTGGTGAACGATTTAGGAACTAATTTTGACCATGAAAAGGTTCCTAATATACTATCTGGGTTTAAACCAATTTTTACAAAGGTAAACACACCAAGTATAAATAGCATCACAACAGGAATATACAAACCTAACCAAATACCAAATTTACCATTTACTTTTGCCATGTCGAATTTTAAATTCAACAGTGTCATACACCAAACTAATCCTAAAATAACCGCCAATGTAAACATCGAATTCTCGATTAAACTTTCTTTCTTCAGTAACAACGCAACCATTGGTGCAAACCCAGTTCCTACTACAACCATAGAAGGAAACATCGCTGCCCAAATGAGCCAAGAGGTCACAAATCCCCACTTAGGTCCCAGGGTGTTTTTAACCCACAACTCTGGACCACCTTGACCAGGAAATGTTGTCCCAAACTCTCCAGACATTAAAGCAATTGGTAAAGCAAACCCAATCACGGCAATACCCATGAATAAAAACATGTTCCATCCTGTTGCCGTCAATGTTGAATAATACGGACCTGCTACAAGAGAGAATGTTAACCCAATAAATGTTGCTAATGTTATTTTTGATAAAGCACCTTTTTTACTTGCAGTGTTATTTCCTTGTGCATTAGTTGCTACCGGTTTAACACTTGAAGCAGTAGATGCCTTACTACCACTTTTGTTTTCCATAATACGTTCTCCTCACTTATTTTTATACGTCTTTGGTTATATCAAAGGTGAGTTTAGATAGGCCTAACCCTTTCTTAACCAATTCACCGATATGAGTCATGGTTAAATGATTCATTTCTTCTATATTTTGTTTGTTTTGTTTTGTTAAAAAGTCTGTTACATCTCCAGATTGCATGGCTTTGTACGCACGATCTGTTTCCAATACCATGTGATTTGCCAGTTGTCTAGCGGCACTTAGGTAATCAAAATTAACTGTTTTTAATACGTCATAATCACGCTCTACTAAAACAGCGAGTGTACGGTGCATCCAGTAAGCTTGAGTGATATCATAAGTCATACTTGTATTGTTGTATGATGGTGCTGTGTCGTTACTATTTGCGTAGAAAGGCACATACGGATTGAAGGCGGTTGGACCACTATTAATCCAAGTAATCGCTGCAATCTCTTCTGGTACATCATTTCTGATTTCTAAAATATGCGACTGTGATGTACGATTCATTGAAATCGGTCTAAATAATTTTCTAGATGCATCATCTGACGCGTTAAATGGATCATAAATTGTTTCATCATAGTGTGAACTTAATACAGCCCCTACATCTTCATAACTCAATTTACGATTTGGTTTAAACACAAATGGCATGTCACTACTTCTTGGGTCTTCTACTTTATGCCCCAAATAATTTTGGCCGTACCATACACGTGGTGTGTTGTATTCTCTATCTTCTTTTGAACTTGTACCAAAAATATGACGGAAGTTAAATCCTTCATAATCTGGGTTCAAATGATAGGTTTCGACAAATTCTCGTAATCCTTCTGAATACATAAAGTTTTCTGGGTCATTGAAATCAACTTCTTCAATGATTGATTGATTGGCAATCACCGCACAACAGTCATCTGGTACGCGTTGTGCGATCCAATGATGGCCACATGGTATTTCCATGTACCATATTTCGTCTTTATCGCTAAAGATAACGCCGTTTCCTTCATGAGAACCATATTCTTCAATGAGTTTTCCTAAATAAGTCACTCCTTCTCTAGCAGAAGAAATATAAGGTAATACCACACTAACTAAAGAATCTTCACCAAGTCCATCTGTTAAAGGATCAATAGCCAAAACTTTTGTGTTGCTGAAAATACTTTCAGTTGCACTCATTGCCACATTTTTTGAGTTGATACCAGACTCACCAAAAATACCGTATTTTTTATATTGAATGTAAGGCACCATTTGGTATCTAAGTGATTTCTTAGGGTAGTTTTCTTTAAAATGTGTTAAGTATGATTTGTAAACACCTTCAGTCACATCATTTTCAGGAACCACAATAAACTTTACTGGTTCAATAACGATTTCTGCGTCACAGTTTCTAGCGATGAGCGTTGCTCCATTCATCGTTGCCTTTTTTCCTACTACAACAGTTGTACACATAAATATTCCCTCTTCCTTCATTTCCATAGTTTTAATGAGAAAAGGATAATCGCTGGGATTATCCTTTCAACGGCTTACTAAACGTCTTTAGTAATATCAAAAGTCAGTTTAGATAATCCCAAACCTCTTTGAACTAAATCACCAATATGTTTCATAGCTAAAGCATTCATTTTGTCAATATTTTTATTGTTTTGTTCTGTTAGGAATTCTTCAACGTTTGACACGTTTCCTTCTTTAAAAGCCTTGTCTGTTTCCAACACAAGATGTGTGGCTAGCGTTTTTGCAGATGTTAAGTAGTCAAAGTTCACTGAAGATAATTTATTGTAATCACGTTCTACCAACACAGCTAATGTGCGATACATCCAGTATGCTTGGTTAATATCATAGCTATCTGTTGTATCACGGTAGCTTTTTGGTGTATCTAAACTATTAGCGAAGAATGGTACATATGGGTTAAAGGCTGTCGGAGCACTATTTAACCAAATGATTGCAGCGATTTCTTCAGGTACGTTGTTTCTGATTTCTAAAATATGAGATTCAGCCGTACGGTTCATAGAGATTGGTCTAAATACATTGCGATCGACATCACTCTCAGAATTAAATGGATCATAGATTGTTTCATCAAAGTGTGAACTTAGTACAGCAGCCACATCATTAACTGTCAGTAAACGATTTGGTTTAAAGACAAACGGCATATCGCTACTTCTAGGATCTTCTACTTTATGACCTAAATAGTTTTGACCATACCACACACGGGCAGTATTATATTGTCTGTCTTCTTTTGTACTTGTTCCAAAAATATGGCGGAAATTAAATCCTTCATAATCTGGGTTTAATTGATACTCATCAACAAATTCACGAATTCCTTCAGAATACATAAAGTTTTCTGGGTCGTTAAAATTAATTTCTTCAATGATTGATTGGTTGGCAATCACAGCGCAGCAATCATCTGGCACGCGCTGAGCAACCCAATGATGACCACATGGGATTTCCATATACCACACTTCATCTTTATCACTAAAAATGATACCATTTCCTTCATGAGAACCATGTTCTTTAATCAGTTGACCTAAATAAGTCACACCATCTCTTGCTGATTCAATATATGGTAAGACCATATTAAGTAATGAATCTTCACCTAAACCAGCTGGAGTTAATGGGTCAATGGCTAAAACATCTGTATTTGAGAAAATACTTTCTGTTGAGCTCATGGCCACATTTTTTGAGTTAATTCCAGCTTCACCAAAAATCCCTAACTTACTTTCATCTAAAAATGGCACCATTGTATATTTCAATGATTTATTAGGATATTTTTCAGTAAACTTCGTCATATTACTTTTATAGATACCACTCACATGAGCATCTTCAGCAACGGTAATAAAACGAACGGGTTGGATAGGTTCTTCAGAGTCACAGTTTCTAGCAATCAATGTTGATCCTGTTCTAGAGGCTTTTTTTCCCACAACAACGGTTGTACACATACTATTTCCTTCTTTCTATTAATAAACGCTTAGGCAATTGGATTCATAGGATTCCAAAATGGTAATTCGACAGGTTCTGTTACTAAGGCTTGTTTTAAATCTTCTGTTAGATAGTCTTTTTTCACAACGACTTCAAAGACAAATTCCTCCATCCATTTGTCATCCATCACGCAGTAACCTTGGTCACCGATTTTTTCTCCCCAACTATTTTCTACTTTCCATTTAGTTGGCATATCATCCACAAGGTTTACACCACCAATTACCATAGCATGTGTTGGTAAGCTTTCTTTGTAGTTAAAACAATCGCCTTTTGTCATTGAAAAATCCATGTTGAATAATTCTTCAAATTTATATAAATCATGAGACATGATCCCTTTTTGACGATCAAAATGTTTTAACACATCACAACCAAACCAAACTGGTTCACCAGCTTTTAGTTGTTTGATTGTGGCTTGTTTTAGCTCATCCATTTCAATGTTTAAATAACGGTTTGGTGTGCCACCTACCATGTTTCCTGATAAAGCCACTTCGTAAACTTTACCAAAAGGCATGTTTTCAGCTGGAACGTTGATTAATCCAACATAGTCCGTTACATCAATATCAATGTAGTCAGTGTAAAGTTGTTGAGGTGTTAACCCATGGTAAGAAGTGTATTTTTTGTCTTTATCTCTGAATGTAAAGTCAATTGTTTTTGGTGGTGTCCCTAAAGCAATTGATAATAGTCGGTAAACTTCAGATAAACTTTTTTCAATGTAATCATTGATGGTGGATTCTGTCGCATTATCTTTGACAAGTTGTCTTAACTCAACAGCGTCACGTCGTAATTTGCGATTTAACATCGTATTTAATTCAGCTGATGTAACACTACAGCTAGAGTCGTTCATTTCATAAATTGGTACGACACCATATTTTTCTACTAATGAGATGATTAAGTTCCAATCGCCACCATCTTGTTGCGGTGAGTTGATTAAAAATTGAACGTCGCGACTAGAAATAGGTTCATTCGCTGTATTAAGAATATTTTGATAGAAGTAATTCGCTTTTTCTAATTTGTCATAGAAGAATAAGTAGTTTTGTGATAATTCAAAGTTTTCAATGTTGTATTGTTTTTCTAATTGGAAACGAATGACATTTAAACAAGCAAACATCCAACAGCGGCCACTTTGATTTTGATTAGTCACTTTATGTGAGTCAATATCAATCGAAAAGTTAAAATTCGCATCATCAATTGCACGAATATTTTCAGATGCTTTAAAAATACCGTTTGTTGTAGCTGCTGTTTGGGCGATTTCATTTGCTCTGTCACCTGTAAAAAGTTCTTGCATATGATTAATTTGATCAAAAGTTAATTCGTTTGTCATAATAAAACACTCCATTCAGTTAATTTATTTTGTTGATGCATGAGTTGGTGCACTTTGAGTAGTGGTTGCTACTTTGTCAGCCAATTTAGTTGTTGCTTGAGCGACTTTACCTTTTGGTGCTTGTGGTGCAGATGGTGAGTCTGGTTTATTTTTGATACTTGTGTAATACATGATCAACCCAACGACAAATACACCGATGATTAGTAATAAAACATCTAATCTAAAATTAGTTAATAAATACATTGAGATAACCAACGCAATAATTGGAATGGTATCTCCTCCCTTTAAAGAGAACCCATTATTTGGAAATTGTTTTGTATGTTTAAATTTAATCACGGCTAAAATTGATGGAACATATTGGATAAATGATGCTAACACAATGGCCGCTACTAAGAAAATATAACTAAATGATACTAAGAAAATACTGATAATCATCGTAATAATGACCGCAATATAAGGTGCATCATTTTTATTTCTTTTACCAAAAGCTGAAGGTAAAAGGTTATGTTCTGTTGATAAAGATGCAGCTAAAACTGGTGTGTTAAATGATACGGCAAAAGCCACGCCAAAAATGGAAATAATCATACCAATGACAATCAGTACATATGCCCAATGACCAATAGAAGCGTTTAGTGCTTGAGCAATAGGAATATCAAATTTTGCAATATTTGGTCCTAAGATACCAATCGCTATTGCTTGTACTAACACATAAATAATAGTCACACTAGACATAACGGCGATTAATGCTTTTGGAATATTTTTTTCTGGGTTGTTCATTTGTCCAGCTGCTACTGGGATAAATGAAAATCCAGTGAACATGTAAAATACGACACTAAAGGCTTGACCAAAGTGACCAAAGAAGCTACCTGTTGTTTTAACACTTTCAGGAACAATAGGGGTAAAATGTGCTGTTTTAATAAAGAACACACCGACAACAAGGAAAAATACCAAAGTAGCAATTTTAATAATTGAAGACACGCTGTTGATTTTTTTAACAATACTTGTACCAAAAAGATTGATAATACTTAATAGAACTATCATACCAATTGGAAAAGCATATTTTGCAATTGGATTATCTAACACGGGATACATGCTTTTTAATGTTCGATGTAAGGCAACAGATTCTGCTGTAAATGTCAGACATCCTAAAAACCACGAAAATAAGCCAATTTGAAACCCAGTAAATTTACCAAATGCGTTATACGAATAAAGCCATGCTGCTCCTGATCCAGAAAATCGACTTGATAAATCCGCATAACATAATGCAACCATACTCACTGTTAATGCTGCAGTAAGAAGAACCAGAATACTCATTACCCCAATATTTTTATAAATTTGTTGCGGTAATAAGAACGCTCCTGACCCGACAATTGCATTGATACCTAAAAAATAAATTGATGTAAACGTCAACTTTTTATTAGGCGTTGCTGTTTTCGCACTCATGACATATCATCTCTCCTCTTCATCCATTTCTCATGAATTCGTTTTTAATATTGCTTGTGAGTAAATCATAACTCTTTTTTTTTTTTAAAACAATCTTTGATACATTAACAACAAAATAATCATATTAAATATTATTTTTAGATAAATTCAATACCTTTATGAATTAAAAGTAAATTATTTATGGATTATCTTTTATTTATTTGTAATCAGTTAGTGAATGTTACGTTCTAAATAAGAATAGAATGCTTATTTTTTTTGCCTTACTCATTCTTTATTCATCATTTCATCATATATATTTTTTTCGTCAAAAAAATAACTAACTTATTTCAATGTTTTGTATAAAAAGGCTTTTTATATACTAATCTCAGTATCATTAGATAATTAATTCATCATAACTTTATAAACTACTCATTTTATTGCAAATAAATAGAAAAAAATGAGGCTGGCCCAAAAGTAATTTATTAAGTAAAAATCACCAAACTAATAAAACAGAAATCCCATGAAATCAATATTTTAATAAATTGATTTCACGGGATTTTTTCTATTTTAAGACTTCTGGGTCAGCCTCATACCTATAATTTTATCACTTCATTAGTTTTAGCCAATGAGGTTGTATCTATGCGATACCATCATAATTAGTCGATTATATCGTTCTTTCTTTATAGATTATAAAATAACCGAAATAGGGTGTTGATTATAATTAAAAAATATTCTCACCTTTAATGAACTGTCTTATGTCCTACTATTTCTCAGATGTCAATCTTTCAATAAACTTTACTTTCACATTTGCAGGTTTAAGTGTATGATATGTACAGAAAAAACTAAAGGAGGGGTAAAATGAGTGAACCTCATAATAATCATGAACCTCACAAACTAATGGCCCATACAAATGGACGCTCTTTAGAAGAAATAAATGGATCAGTTGAGGTGCCTGTAGGAAAAGGATTTTGGCGAACATTACTCGCCTATTCAGGACCTGGAGCGTTAGTTGCTGTTGGGTATATGGATCCAGGTAATTGGTCAACATCCATTACAGGTGGACAAAATTTTCAGTATCTATTGATGTCTGTCATTTTGATGTCTAGTTTAGTTGCTATGCTCTTGCAATACATGGCTGCTAAGTTAGGGATTGTCACCCAAATGGATTTAGCCCAAGCGATTCGTGCTAGAACAAGTAAAAGACTGGGAATTGTCTTATGGATTTTAACTGAGTTAGCTATTATGGCCACTGATATTGCTGAAGTTATTGGAGCCGCAATTGCCTTGTATTTACTGTTTGGTATTCCACTGCTCTATGCCGTACTTATTACTGTATTTGATGTTTTGCTATTATTGCTTTTAACAAAAATAGGGTTTAGAAAAATTGAAGCGTTAGTTGTCTGCCTAATTTTTGTCATTCTTTTTGTTTTTATTTATCAAATTGCCTTATCAAACCCATCATGGGGAGCTGTTTTTGAAGGCTTAATTCCTACTAAGGACACCTTTGCTGACTCACCAAGAATCGGAGGACAAACACCTTTAACTGGTGCACTAGGAATTATTGGGGCAACGGTTATGCCACATAATTTATATCTGCATTCAGCGGTATCTCAAACAAGAAAAATTGACCATTCTGATGAAAATCATGTCGCTGAAGCCGTTCGTTTTTCGACTTGGGATTCAAATATTCAATTGACTATGGCATTTTTTGTCAATGCCTTACTGTTAATTATGGGGGTTGCGGTATTCAAATCAGGAACGGTTAAAGACCCGTCATTCTTTGGTTTATATGAAGCGTTGTCAGACCCTAATACTTTAAGTAACGGACTTCTTGTCTCTGTTGCCAAATCTGGTGTCTTATCCACTCTTTTTGCTGTCGCACTTTTAGCATCAGGACAAAACTCTACAATTACAGGAACGTTGACTGGACAAGTCATCATGGAAGGATTTATTCATATGAAGCTTCCAACTTGGTTAAGACGTCTAGTGACACGTTTAATTTCAGTCATTCCCGTTATTATCTGTGTCATGATGACAAGCAAAAAAGGGACATTAGAAGAACACGAAGCACTTAATAATTTAATGAATAATTCTCAAGTCTTTTTAGCATTTGCTTTGCCTTTTTCAATGATTCCATTACTCATGATGACTAACAGTGAAGCTGAAATGGGACATCGCTTTAAAAATAATTGGCTCGTCAAATTTTTTGGTTGGATTTCAGTTATTGCATTAACCTATCTAAATTTAACTGGACTGCCAGGACAAATGGAAGCTTTCTTTGGAGATGAACCATCAGCTAATGAATTAACCTTAGCTCATGGTATTGCTTATACACTTATTATTGGTGTCTTACTGCTTCTTGCATGGACCATATGGGATTTATATAAAGGAAATAAACGAATTATCGAACAATCCCAAAAAAAGATTTAATAAATACCAATTAATTTAAAAGAGAGCTCTTCCAAGTCATAAATAAAAACCCCTCAGAATGTATTTTCCACACATTCTGAGGGGTACTTTTTTAACCGTTTAATACTGCTCCACCATTAACATGTAAACATTGACCACTCATGTAACTACTATCTTGGTTTGAAGCTAAAAAGACAAAACTAGGTGCTACCTCATAAGCTTCACCACAACGTTTCATCGGTGTATCTAACCCAAATTTTTCATGAGTCATGCCCTTCATTGTAGCGGGGATAAGTGGTGTCCAAATTGGACCTGGCGCTACGCAATTTACACGGATTTTTTTCTTAATAAACTCTTCACGCACTGATAATGAACGAGTATATCCTACAACAGCACTTTTAGTTGTTGAATAAGTCAATAAATAAGGATGTCCACGATAAGCATTGACAGACGCGTTATTTATAATAGCTGCTCCTTCATTGAAATATGGGAAAAGGTATTTTGTAAAATACATAAAACTATAAATATTTGTCGCAAATTCACGTTGAACTTCGGCTTCCGTAATATCAACGATACTATCACGTTCATGCTGTTCAGCAACATTATTAACTAGTATATCAATTGATTTAAACTTATCGATAAAGTAATCAACGGCTTCTTTTACAACATGTTCATGCCCAACGTCTCCCTTGTAAAGATAAACAGTTGCACCTAATTCTTCTGCACGTTGTTTTACTTGTAACGCATCAGCAGCATTTTCATGATAGACAATTCCAATATCTGCCCCTTCATGTGCATACGCTATAACAACAGCTGCTCCGATTCCACTATCTCCACCTGTGACAATCGCTTTTTTTCCTTTTAACTTATTCGCTGACAAGTAATTAGGATTTTCAACCAACACTTCTGTTGACACGAATTCATTACTGTCTTTTTGATGATAATCTTCTTTAGGTGTTCTTAATTTATGTTCCAATGATATCTCTCCTTTTCTAAACTAACGTTAGTAAAAAATACACTCATTGTTTTAATATAACTACAATTTGAATACTATCATAAAAAAAGTATTTTTGTTAAATGATAAACATCAAAAAAACAAATAATATATAAATATTACACTTAAAAACTGATTAACTGGCAATAATTTCGTGTAAGACATATAATTCCCAATCAGAAATACTAATGCGATAAAAATCTTCAATAGAGGATAGTAAGTCTTTTATATTCCCATAAAAATAGTTATCATTTATTTTTAACTGCGATAAATCTGTTGGCACAGGATAATCAACTGACCCTAAAATCGTACGTTCAATCATCAATGCTAAATGCATCGTCAAATTAAATTTAATTTTGACGTTAAATTTAATGCCAAAACGTCGCTCACATTTTTCGATAATTAGCTCTACTTGTTTAATAATGATTTCCGGATTTAAGAAATTTAATTTTTCAGATAGACCTTCTTTTGAGAAGAAATAAATACATTTATTCGTCAAATCGGTCATGTATTTTTCGTGAATGGTATTACGAAACGTATATTTCATGGCTTGATGTTCAGTATCTTCATCTAAAATATCCAATAAATTAACGGAAGACACAGCTGTTTTATTATCTAGATAAGACGTTGTAATAATGAGTTCTGTTGTATCAAGATAACCTTTATCTGAGTTTTCACGATCTAAAATATCGAGTAATTCATTAAAATGCATCACAATGATTTTTATTTCTGGATTAATAAACGGTTCGAATAATTTCTTCAGTTTTTTGGCAATATCATAACCCAAAATACTTGAAATAATAACATTGCGGTCATTTGAAAATCCCTCAAAATACTGAATATCTGTGATAAATTTTTGTTTAATATTTTTTGTGATGTCATAAAAGGTATGATGATTCAGTAGTTGTTGACCAATTTCCAGTGCAAATGACGTCGTAAGATTATTAACAACCAATAATTCTCCCATAATCTCTGGTTTTAAACTCTTATAAAAATGAACCAATGAGCCCATATCTACCAACATAATGACCCCTTCAGAAGTATCTCGCTCAGAAAGCCACGACTTCACTTCTAATACAATGTCTTTAATGGAGGCATCAAGTGGCATGTTAATTGCGTCAAACACATAATTGCCACATAATTGATTGGACACCGCTTGTATACTACTTGCTGTCGTATCACCATGAGCAACAAGTAAGGCATGATAAGCAATTTCTTCTTTTATAGACCCTATTAAAAATAAACTCAACAAAAAACGTGCTTCTTTTTTATATTCAACGGGTAGTTTAGACGTAATTTTTTTAGCAAAAAGTGCCGTACGTGGATAGTCCATACTAATCATTTGTTTTATTGGTTGATGATCAAACTTGATACAATCTTTTAGTAATAGGTATGTAGTTAGTTTTTCAAGATAAGGTGTCACACTATCTACTTTACCCATTATTTGTTTAGTATTAGCAAGTATTTTTTCTCTAATTTGTTTTAAAACATAGGTTTCTCCACCAAAATCATCTTTGAATAGCGGAAAACCCAGTAGCGTTTCTCGTAACTCTAATACATCACTCGTGGAATGTAGTAGCACATTTAGTTTTTCTACCCTCTCTGTTGACACATCCACTAGTTGATTAAGTGGTTCATCATAAATCACTTTCACCACATCATCATGATTATCCCCTATGTAAAGTACGTCTTGATCCTCTTGATAATGAAGTGCATCAGCACAATATAACTTGACCTTATTGGCTAATTGTCCAATATTCCCTGACATTTTTTCATGTAAAAAGTGATCAAAAATCAAACGATCAATCATCATGTCCTTTTTCAACAATTTGGCTTCTTTTAAAAATAAAACGCTTAAAATCGTCTCTCGCTCTTGTAATGGCCGTAGATGATAATCTGCTAACTCCAATACAGCTGAAATACGACGTAAGAAAGTTGGTAATAATACCTCTTTAGGATCTTCTGTTGTCGCAAAAATCAAGCGAACGTTAGCTGTTTCTATTTTATCTTCCTCCCCAATTAAGCGAAACTGACCTGAATCCATAAACTGAAATAATTTTTCTTGATTTTCATATGACAAACGATGGACTTCATCTAAAAATAAAATACCGTTGTCTGCTTTACTAAGTAACCCTTTTTTATCTTTGTCAGCACCTGTATAAGCCCCTTTTTTATGACCAAATAAGGTGGAAGACAACAATTCAGGATTATTCGCGTAATCCGCACAGTTAAATACCACGATATTATCTGAGCAATTCGCCTGTTGTTGATTAAGGTAATCAAAAATCAAGTGTGCTAAATAAGTTTTCCCTACCCCACTATTTCCATGAATTAAAACAGGTAGCCCTTTTGGTGGATAAGACATCGCAGCTTTACAGATTTTTATCATAGATTTGGCACTACCTTTACTGCCAATAAATTGTTCGAACACATCTTGTGACGTATGGTACTCGTGACTAGTTAGTCGCCAAACGATTGGATATGTTTCACTTTTAATAACCTCTTTATCTTTGGCCAACTCATTTAAATATAAACTCGTGACTGAGCGACTTAACCCAATTTTTTTAGCTAATTCAGTTGTCGTAATCCCACCTTGTTCTTCTCCTATACCTTGAAGCAAATGTCTTCTAGTCGACTCCTTCATTCTACCAATCCTCCTACATACTAAAAAACGCATGGCACGTATTGCCCATGCGTTTCACTCTTACATACCGATAACATAACGACACACAACTACTTTGCTTGTTAAATTTTAGCATAGTTTACCTGATTAATGTGTCATGATTTATTACCAAAACCCTATGTATTGTGTAATAAATTGATTAACAAATACCAAGTAACCCTAAAATAATTCCAAGAATCATAATGCCAAACATCACAACATTGATATTTACTTTTTTACGTAATAACCAGAACGTAATCAATGTCACAGTTAATGGCACAATCCCTACAAATAGTTGATCTAAGTAATCTTGAATTTTAATTGGATCAGAACCACTGACTGTTACTTCTAAAATCGTTTTGAATTTTACAGTTGAAGCAGTCATACTTCCCATCATCAGTAACCCAACCATACTAGATGCTTTAGTTAGTATTTTCATACCGCCACTTTCATATAGTTTTTGAATGAAGTTGGCCCCAACAGAATAACCTGTATAAAGAGCATAATAATGAATAATAAAAGCCGGAATATTGTAAAGGGCTAAGAAAACGATGGCTCCCATAACTGATCCAGTACTGGCAATTGAAATCCCAATACTTGCAGCAATGACACGTAAAATACCCCAAAAGAATGAATCTCCGATACCTGATAAAGGTCCCATCAATGATGCTTTAACAGCAGTGATTGAGCTTGCATCAAAATTCTCATCTTCACTATTTTGTTTTTCCATTGAAGTCACAAGACCCATAATAAAGTTATTAATATGCATGGTAGCATTAAACCACGTTGTATGACGGACAATCGCGTCTGCTCGTTCTTCCTCTGTTTTGTAGTAACGATTGATGACTGGAAGTAAAGTATAGATAACGCCTAACGCATGGTATTGTGTCGCTCCTGTACGACTGGCATTCATTGTCCATGAACGCCAAAAGACTGAGCGCATCATTTTTTTATCTTCAACTGACATATCTTGTTTTAGTTTCATGCGAAAAAGTCCTCCTCTTCTTCTTCTTTACTCATTTCACCACTGGCAACTTTTCCTTGTGTAGTTGGTAAATTCATCATTTGTACATCACGTTGAACCATCATCACACAAATGACAATTCCAACAGCCGCCACCGCAACAGCTGGTAATTTCAAGTAAGCTGTTAAAATAAACCCTAATAAGTAAAAGACAGATAATTTATTGTCCCAAAGCAATTTCATCAACATCGCAAACCCAACAGCTGGTAATAAGCCGCCTGCCGCACTCAAACCATTCATCACATTTTGAGGAATGTTGTTTACCATAACGGCAACAGGTTCACTTCCAAGTAGGACCCCAACAAATGAAATCGCGGCAATAATAAAGTAATAGAAAATCCATGTCCCATAATGTAGTGCCACAATTTTTCGTTGATTATTTTCACGTGCAACACGATCCAGCATTGGGGCAAAAATATTCATCAAAACATTTTTCAAGAACATCACCACAAACGCTGCTAACATCCCAATTGGAATGGCTAGTGTAATTGCCGCTTTTTGTTCAACGTTTGCAATAATCGCGAATGTTGTCGCAAGGGTTGTTGCTGTCACTGGTTCGGCAGAAATCACGCCACCAATATTCACATTTCCCATAAACACGGCTTCAAGTGCTGCTCCCATCAAAACACCTGTTTTTAAATCTCCCATCAATAGCCCTGTTACCAGTCCAACAACTAACGGACGTTCCAACATACTTTGACCTGTTAAATAGTTACCAGCAAAACAGATAAACACACTAAGTCCTGCCATAAGTGCATGCATTAACATTTTTTATCCCCCTTAGACATTTTTCAATGCTTTTTTCAATTCTAATTTTGGATTAGTCGGTAAAACTTGATTGTAGCTATCCACCTGTTCTAACTCTGATAATTCTTTGGCAGCCGTTAATTCATCTGGATTAAGTAACACGCTTGGAAAAATCGTTGTTTTGTCTTTTGGATCTGATTTATCAAAACGACCCGCATTTGCTACGTTCACTGTTTCTACAGCATCGACGTGTTGTGCAATTTTATTCGCATCAGACACACAGTTCACAATCACAAACATGCGTTTATCTTTCCCGCGAGGGTCATTAAATAATTCAATCGCATCATCTACTGAACGAACTAACAACTTCATCCCATTTGGTACAGCCATTTTTAATGTCATTTGCATCACTTGATTTTTTGCCGCCTCATCATTTGCTACTACTAAAAGTGGGGCATTTAATTCTTTTGTCCATACAACTGCTACCTGTCCATGGATTAATCGGTCATCTACTCTAATTTGTGTAATCATCTTTTCTCCTCCTAAAAAATATCGTCCTCTTCTTCTATTGTGGTTGAAACCAGTTGAACCTGTGATTCTTGAATTGCAGCTAATACCTCTTCTTTTGACAACATGCCAGTATTTTCATGGAACATAATGGATAAAATAATAGCTAAATTTGAATTTGATACCAACATGATATTGTCTTTCCCTGACGTCATAATTTCTGCTGCGATTTTTTGATTCACACTTCCACCATATAAATCTGTGAATACAATTCCCTGACTATCTTCACTAACCTCTTGAATAAATTGTTGAACTTCCGGTGTGTAATCATCATCCGTGACATAAGCATCTATTACTTGGACGTTGTCTCCACTACCTGTTAAGATGTTCAACGAGTTTTGTAACCCACTAGCAAATTTGCCATGTGTGGCAATTAAATAACTTCTCTCCATTCTTTTCACCTCTTCACTTTTATATAAGCAAGTATGATGCCAACTTTCAAAACAATAGAATGCGGTTACAAAAGCCTTTTAGGTAAATTATACTGTTTAAACACTTTTCTTTTTTCCTAAACAACCTAAACACTTAAAAAAGACAGTGTTTCTTAAAGTTAAGAAACACTGTCTTTTAATGATTATTTAATTATCTTTTTGAAAAAAGGCATCCAATAAGGCACGTACTTCATCTGTTGATTTGGTATTCATCAAACTAACACGTAAATCACTGGCTCCTGGAAAGCCTTTAACATAAATTTTAAAGAATCGATGCAAACCAACAATGGAACGTGGCACTTGTTTAGCATACTCATCTTGTAAGTCTAATTGAAGTCTCAATAGCCCTAATAAGTCTTCTGTTGAATGATTTTTAGGTTCTTTCTCAAAGGCATAGGGATTTTTGAATATCCCTCTTCCTATCATGACACCATCCACACCATATTTTTCGACTAACTCAAGCCCCATCTGTCGATCAAGCACATCACCATTAATGGTAATGAGTGTATCAGGAGCAATCTCATCTCTTAATGCTAATATTTCTGGAATTAATTCCCACTTAGCAGGTACTTTACTCATTTCATCCCGTGTTCTTAAATGAATCGACAAGTTAGCGATGTCTTGTTTTAAAATATGTGCCAACCAATCAATCATCTCATCTTGCGAATGATACCCTATACGTGTTTTCACACTAACTGGTAGTCCACCTTCTTTTGCTGCGGCGATTAATTCAGCTGCTACATCTGGACGTAAAATTAATCCACTGCCTTTCCCTCGTGTGGCCACATTAGGAACCGGACATCCCATATTAATATCAATGCCTTTAAATCCCATCTCTTTTAATTCTTTACTCATCTGTCTAAAATATTCTGGATTATCTCCCCAGATATGTGCCACAATAGGTTGCTCGTCTTCTTCAAAGACTAATCTTCCTTGAACACTTTCTTTACCATCCGGATGACAAAAACTATCCGAGTTAGTAAATTCGGTAAAAAATACATCTGGTGCTCCTGCCTTTTTCACCACATGACGAAATACCACATCCGTCACATCTTCCATCGGAGCTAAAATAAAAAATGGCTTTGGTAAATCTTGCCAAAAATTGGTTGTCATATCAGTTTCTCCGTTCTAAATCCTTTTACTAAGTCACTTGGTATTATACTAATAATGATAGAAAGACGCAAAGCAGAAAACTCCCTTCCGAATTTACACTAGATAAATACACCATAAGTCTGATATATATATTTCAACTTATCATCTATCATAAAATTAATAAAACAACAACATTAATTTAGTTAACGTATATTCCTTATTTAAAGAAATGAAAGTAATAGCTCTTATCATTATACTGAAACACACCTACCCAAATAAAATTTTAATAATAAAAAACCATCTACCTAATATAACTTAGTTAGATGGTTTAAAGTGCGTATACTATTTTTTCATATCATATAATCGTGCATGTTTGACATCTTCAATTGTTTGTGTTCCTGCTAATTGCATCACTCGTTTTAAGTCTGTTTCAAAGTATTCTAAAACAGATTTAACACCTTTCCATCCACCTAAAGCCAAACCAAATAATACTGGACGACCTAGAGCAATGATATCTGCTCCACTTGCTAGTGCTTTAAAGATATGCTCTCCACGACGAACACCACTATCAAATACGATTGGCACACGTCCTGCTACAGCTTCTGAAATGTCAGCTAACACTTCAAACGAGCCTGGCGCATTATCTAATTGACGTCCACCGTGATTTGATACCCAAATACCTGCTGCTCCAGCACCAATCGCTAATACCGCATCTTCTGGTGTTTGCACTCCCTTAACAAAAACAGGTAAACCAGAGTATTCCGCAATAAACTTCACATCGGCTGGTTCAATTTTTTGTTTTGATTGAGCGTAAATGTTATTTAGTGACATGTTTTCTCCAGAACCTGTTAAGTAACGAGAAACAATTGGCATACCAAATGGGTAAACAAATTTATTTTCTAAGTCACGTTCACGGTTACCACTCAATGTTGCATCTGCTGTTAAAATAATGGCTGTTGCCCCATCTGCTTTTGCTTCATCTAGGATGTTTTTATTCATCTCTTCGTCTTTACTCATATAGATTTGGAACCAACGTGGATTACCATTTAAACCAGCATCAATTTCTTCAAACGTCGCACCAGAATAAGCGCTAATTGACATAATGGTTCCACCAAATTCTGAAATTCCTTTAGCTGTTCCTGCTTCTTTTGTTGCATGAGCTAATCCGTGAGCTGCAATTGGAGCCATAATAAATGGTACTTTCAAGTCATGTTCGAAAATTTTTGTTGAGGTATCTGGGTGTTCGACGCCAGCTAATACACGAGGTAAAATCCCTTTACTTAACCATGCTTCGTCATTACGTTGTAGCGTAAATTCTTTTCCTGAACCACCTGAAATATAGTCAAATCCACCTTTAGGAACGACTTTACTTGCTGCTTCTTCTAATCTATATGTACTAATTACGTCGATTTCTTGCTCAATTGTTGGTGCGTTATATGTTTGTTGTTCTGTCATGTTTTTTCATCCTTTTTAAACGTTTTTTTAAGTGTTGTTTTCTAATTAAAATAAAATATTGGTGACTGGTACAGTAAATGGTGCTAATGCTACGACCGTTAACCCTGTTACCACGATTGACAGGCCAGACATTGCGCCTTGAACCTCTCCCAGTTCAATTGCTTTTGCTGTTCCCATAGCATGAGATGAGCTACCTAGTGCGACGCCTTGAGCCACTGGATCTGTGATGTTAAACCATTTAAAAATCGTTGGTCCCATCATGGCTCCAATAACCCCTGTAAATACTACTACCGCAACCGTTAATGAGACAATACCTCCTAATGAATCCGATACACCCACAGCAATCGCTGTCGTAATAGATTTTGGTATCAATGTTGCGCCCATCTCTCGTTCAAATCCAAATAACAAACTAAACGCATAAATCATCACAGTGTGAAAAATAACACCGCTAAAAATCCCGGTTAAAATCGCTGGATAATATTTTTTCAAATACACGAAATTTTGTTCTAACTTAATGGCTAACGCCACTGTTGCTGGTGTGACAAAGAGGCTTAAAAACTGTCCACCTTTTTTATAAGTGTCTAGTGGAATATCCATAAAAACAAGTATTAAAATAAGCGCGACAATCGCAAATACTAATGGTGTAAATAAGGGATTCTTTGGCCATTTCTCTTTTAATTGTCCTGCTAATAAATACAAGCCTACTGTCAAGCTAATCCATAAAAACGGACTTTCTAACACATTAGATAACATCAACTTCCACCTCAATTTCTTCAAGAGAATCTGTTGCATTTGTTTCCGCTTTCAATTCTTTGGACTTAATAGCTTGGACAATGCGTCCAACAACCCCCATCATTAACATGGTGGTAATCGCCATAATAACAAGTAATTGCCACCATGTATTGGCTAGCACGCCAAAGTTTGATATCAACCCAACACCAGCAGGGACAAAAAAGATTCCCATATTATTTGTTAACCATGTTCCCACTTCATTGACTTGATCCATCTTAATCCATTTGAAATGAAGAGCACAGAATAATAGCACCATACCAATCACACTTCCGGGAATTGCGATTAATTGGGATAGTAAAGCAGATATCACTTCACCTATTAATGAAAATAAAAAAATCCAAAAAAGTTGTTTAATTTGCTTCATAAAAATCAACTCTCTTTCGTTTTGTAAACGTTTTATTAAGACTAATATAGCATGAGAACCATTCTTTGGATAATATTTTTTGCTTATGGTATTATAAATATTACTTATGTAAATAGCATTTATATACATTTTACTTATGAGTGTTTTTTCACAATATTTGAAAGGGGTTTCTCATGAATTTAAAAGATTTATTATACTTTAATCACTTAGCTCATACACTTAGCTTCACAGCAACAGCCGAACATTTTTACGTTTCTCAGCCATCTATTTCAATGGCTATAAAACGATTAGAAAACGAACTAGATACCATTCTAATTGATAGAAAAAGAATTCACAAGAAGCTTAGTTTGACTGAAACCGGTGATATTTTATATCGTTATTCTCATCAAATTTTAAAGTCAGTTGAACAAGCTGAAGAAGAAATTCATGATTTTAAACATCAAATCGTCTATTTTGGGTTCTTACCAACGATTGGTGGATATTTTATGTCCCGCCTTTTACCTCATTTAAAGAAATTTTCTTCCTCAATGAAATTTATTGAAGAAGAAAGTTCCGACACGATGCTAGAACTCGTCAAAACTGGTAAAGTTCCCATTGCCATTATTGGGAGTGATGAACCAACGTTCAATGATAACTCACTCATCCAAATTCCTTTAAAACAAGAAGACATGGCGTTATGGGTTTCAAAAAGCAACCCTCTTTCTACCAAAAAAAAAATCTCCCCTACAAGTTGTAAGGAAGATGTGTTTATTTCACTTGAGAAAGGCTACATGCACCACCGTATTTTTGATGACTGGGTTCGCTCTCACCATTTAAATTCTATTCAGACAATTTACACAAAAGAAATTCAAACAGCTCTCTCTATTGCCAGTTCAACTAATATGATTGCTTTTTTAAGCGACATTTTAGTGCGCGAACATTCTGGACTGGTAAAAGTTGAACTAGAGCAACCTCCTCAAATCTATATTAGTCTTATTGTGAATAAAAAAATTCATCAATCCAATACGTTTCAAACTGAATTTAATCAAACGATTATTGATTTGACTAAAAGCTTTGGGAAACCTTTTAAAGTAGAGTAATCATCTATTTAATGTGACGTTGGTGAGTCGGTTAATGTATAGGTCAATGTTGCTGTATAAGTATCTTGTAAATTTCCAGCTGGGATTTTTAATTGAATTTTATCTGTTGGATACTGTATAGTCCAGCTACCATAACCTTTACCGACATCAGCTGTCACAATATTAACAGCATCTTCACCAGAAGACACAATCTTTCCTTTGTCATCTCCAGTAAAGGCATTATCTGTTGTCAATGTATTAGGTAAAATGGCGCTAGTATCACCATTTGTTGTGGTTGTTGGTGTCACACTAGGATAAAACAATTGAGCACCAGTCAGTTGCTTATCTTTAGTACTTCCTGTAAAATGACTCAATTTGGTAGACAATTGCCATCCAGGAGCATTACCACTTAGTTCTTGAATAGAAATATTCACATCATTTGAATTAGTCGTTACGGTATCTTCTGCTGAAATAGTCGCATCTTTAAATGTAATATCTGATGCCTCTGTCAATTTTAATGTCTCTGTCGGAGCCACCAATTTAAATGTAGCAGTCGCATCTTTATTAACAGATTCAGCAAACGTCACACTACTTGTCATTAAAGCAATAGCGGACAAGCTTAACCCAAATAGTATGTTCTTTATATTATGTGATTTCATTCTATCTCCTCCTAAATTATATTGTTGGTCCATCTGTTAAGGTATAAGTCAATGACGATTCATAGTTTCCCGCAAGGTTACCTGCAGGTATGTTTAATTCTAATTTATGAGTTGCATCATACGTTCCCGTCCATTGACCATTTCCTTTTCCAGATACAGATTTTATTAATACTTTATTACTTGGTGTATTTGAAGAGTTAATCCTTATACCCTTGACTAAAGAATCTTCAAAGCTTTCATCCGTTGCGAGAGTTTCAGGTGTACGCTCAGCCACATCAACTGTTGCATTTGTCGTCAATGTAATGGCTGGATAAAACAATTGAACACCTTTTAATACTCGACTATTGGAGGAATCTTTAAATTCGCCTAAAGATACAGAAAGAGACCAACCCGGAGCATCTCCACGAATGTCAGTTATGACAAGATTAGGTGATTGTTCTTCTGTTAATGTCATATCTGTAATACCTATTGCCTTAGATCCAAAATTTAAATCAGATGCTTTAGTAATCTCTAACAATGAAACAGAAGGATCGGTATTTTGGATTAAGTTAACTGTCGCTTTTTGTGTCTTAGTATCCATATCTACTGCTAATACAGTTTCTCCTATGATTAGAGTAGATAAAAGTAAGGTAAAACAAAACAATATTTTTTTCATAGTACTTCTCCTAACTTGTAATCTGTTTATTTTACGCCATCAACTAATTGCCAAGTCAATGTTGCTTTATAACCAGTATTTGCAGTAATACTATTAGTTGGAGCACTAAAAACTATATGTTCATTATCTGTTGCACCAGCTTCTGCTGTATATCTTGCTAACCATGTTCCTCGTCCTGTTCCCTTATCAGCTGATAATAAGGTTTGTACCCCTGTATTACCAGCAGACAAACTAATATCATGTGTCTTAGCAAGGTCAACATCACTACCATCTACAGTATCATTACTTGTAACAGCTTCACCATTTTTAAATGATATAGTAGCACCCGTAATTGGCTTATTCGTATTTTTAGTATCAGTTGGAACAAAATCTCCTAGAGATACATTTAATTTCCAACCTGCTGCAGTTCCTCTTAAATCACTCACTTGATAAAATCTAGGCGTATCATTCTTAACATTGGCTGTCACAGTTTTACTTGTAATCTCAATATCACTACCAAAATCTAAGTTAGATAAATAGTTAATTTGTAAAGCACCAGTTTGTCCAGTTGTATTTCCATCATTTGGATCGGTTGGACCTGGTTTAGTAGGGTCTTTGGGATCAGTTGGGTTAACAGGTTTCACAGGAGTATTTCCTCCTGCAATAGCTTTAATCGTTGCGTTTGATTCAGCATTTTCTCCTTCTGCTGCCATAATGGTTGTACCAAAAGATGCCATAAAAATCGCACTTAAAGAAATCACACTGATTAATTTGACTTGTTTTTTCATTATACTCTCTCCTTTTTATACTCTCTCTTATTCAGCAGTTGGTGCAGCTGGTGAGTCTGATAAGTTCCATGTAAGTGTTGCTTGATATTGACCTGCATAATTATTTCCTGGAACAGATAATTGAATCGGTTTTTTTTCAGTGGTTGATCCATCTGATAATTCTAGTGCTCTAGAATTATAACGTGCTTCCCATAATCCCATACCTTGATCTTTAGCAGCAGACATCAACACTTTTGCCGTACCACCTGCATCAAACGTTTTAGCAAAACTGGTAGGTGCTACACTATGAGAGGCATCTTTGGTTGTATTAGGTGTAATTTCTGGGAAAGATAATTGTGCCCCTTTTAACGTATGTTCAGTATCATCTGATGCAACATTTTGTTCAACAAAATCACCCAATGTTAAGGTTAAATTCCAACCAGCACCTGTCCCACGACGGTCAGTCACACTATAACCTGGTGTATAGACAGTATCATCTTTTGATATATCTGTATTGTCCACCACACCAATATTAGTAATAGGTGTACCGGTAGATTTAACATATAGCGCATCTCTGGTTGTAGTCGTTGATGTTAATGATATAGCATCAAAATACAGATCCGTTGCACTCGTAATCCCCAAATCTTTTACTGGTAACATTGGGCCAGTAGATGGATATGGGTCTGTACTTGGAGGTGTAATAACGTCAGAACCTGCAGTAATTTGAACATTGGCTGTACCAGTTTTATTAAGACCTTGCGCTTCTTCAGCTACAGTTAATTGGCTAACACTAAAAAGAGTTCCTAAAACTAACAAACTAGATAAATAAATATTTTTTTTCATGTGAATTCTCCTTTTTTATTTTACTGGACTTGCTGATGGGCTATCAGATAATGCCCAGGTAACCGTTCCTTGATACGTTCCAACCATATTACCTGATGGAACAACTAATTGAATATCATCTGCTACGTCCTTCTCCAAACCTGTTGCGTCTTTATTATAAAAAACTTTAAACGTCCCCATACCTTGACCTTTTTCAGCCGTTATAATTTTTTGAAAACTATTTTTGTTTTCAGCATTTGGTGCGTATTCATTTAACGTTGGTGTAATACCAGCGTCATCTTGTGCCACAGCGTTGTCACTACCTGCTACAACTGATCCATTATTTAATGTGATATAAGCACCTCTTAACGTATTCGTTGTTCCTGGATTCGTCGTTGAATCAGTTAGTTCACTTTGTTTTATTTGTAAGTTCCAACCAGCACCTGTTCCTCGTGTATCGGTTACTTGAATGTTTCTTTTAGCAATAGATTCTGCTCCATCATTTTTTAACGAAATTTTTTGTGTTCGTCCACTTAAATTCATGTCTTTAAAATTAAAAACAATGACATTATCGATACTTAGAGGACCACTTTGTCCAGTCTCGCCAGAAGGGGTATCAGGATTTTCTGGTTTTGTCGGCTCTTTAGCACCAGGATTTACCGTAATAGTTGCCTCCGAGTTAATTTGTCCATTTTCTTCGACAGTCACTGCATAGGTTTGTAACCCTGAGACTAATACAGTTGAACTAATTAGTAATGTTCCTAACATTTTTTTCATTTTATATCTTCTCCTTTTGACTAAATTTTTTATCAATAAAAATAGATTTGATTTCCTTTCTAAAAATAATAAAAAGTAATAAAAAACCTATCATCGATACTCCTATACCTAATGCTTCCCCAGTAGAAGGAAGCCGTGCACCTGAACTGGGAATGGTACTTGACGCCTGATTAGTTGACGATGAATCACTATTTCCATTCGTTTCTTTTATAGTTTTTCTAGAAAAACTGATGGTTGCATGAGAATTCACCTTGGCGCTTGATGATGAAATATCAGATTCTGAAATAATTGTTTCAGATGTACTCTCTTTTGTCTCAGCTGTCACTTGGACTTGATAACCGAATACAAAAATCATCGCTAAAGAACATAGAAAAAGTAATTTCTTCATTTTCACATCCCTCTCTTTTATTTATGCTAAGGTGAATCTTCCAACGTCCATAAAAGTTCCCCTGAGTAACTACCTTTTAAATTACCAGCCTCTTGCTTTAAGAATATACCCGTGTCTTTATTTTTTAACTGTATGTGACTAAATAACTGATTATCTTTTTGTGTCTCAATAATAGTCGCTGATTGCCCTATACGTAAGGTATCTCCTAGTATATCTTTATAGATAACATTCCCTATAAAAGGAGACTTTTTCCCATTGACTTGTGTGATGCCTGAAGGTAGCGACGCTTTTAATTTCCACGTTGACTCTTGAATGGTATTTATAATAGAAAGAGACTCATCACTTGAATCACTCAATGGTGTTTCAGTGTCTTCTGCAGAGATAGTAACCGAACCAAAGTCTAATTTCTCAGCAATATCTTTAAATTTTAATTGCCCTTCGTATTCATAAATAATGGAAAAATCGTCATTTGGTACAGTGGTTGACTTAGTCACTTCTTTATCATGTTGATAAATTTTGTAATCTGACACAATTACAGGATTATACCCTTCATAATTTAAAACTATTTTTTTATCAGAAATTAACTTATTTAAAACTTCTTCTATATTGTCTCCAATGGTTTCTTCATAAGCATCATTTTTTACTAGTGATTTAGTTTCTAAATCACTATAAATAGGTGTATCCGTTCCCTTATATACTTGTTTAATAGTCATCTTAACAGTACTAGGCACCAAGGTAACTTTTATTATTTTGGTATAAGAGTTAACCTTTACAGGAATATCATACGTTTTATTTGGCTCCCAGTTGTTACTAGGTATAGTTATCAACATGTTACTTGGATCAGTCGACACATCTGTAATGCTGTTTCCCGATATAGCATATCCCTTTGTATTTCCATAATCCTTGGATAAGACGAACTCTCTTTTCTGACTGTCTGACGCGTTTACCCATGTTAGATAATCGATATTGTAGTCTTTTCCGAAAACATAACCATCTGTAATATTTTCGCCTTTTGGATGTACAATCACTTTTGTTGATACGAGTGTTTTGTTCCCCGCTTCATCAATAACGTTTATACCAATATCATGAACACCTAACTCATTGACCATCTTAGTTCGTTCAGCATCGCTATTGACAAATTCGACTGTCATCTTGTCATTTGTTGTGGTTTCGTCGCTATAAGTGGAAATACCATCCAATGGATTATTTAATTTAGTGGTATTCCCTAAATCAGCTTTTATTAATTTAGGTGTAGCTTTTGGTGGGATGGTATCTTTTACGGTAAATTTGATTTGAGTTGCTAGTCGTTTGTCTGTGTCCACTAAGTCAACGGTACCTATCGTTCCACCTTTAACTGTTGATAAATCCAAGTCTGTAAAGCGCCATGTCCCATCGTCTGTTGTTTGTGTCGTATAAGTCTTTCCATTTAACTTCATTGTTACAGTTGCATTTGACGCTGCTTTATCTAACTTCACGTTTCCTGGTAAATAATAATCTGTTGTACCGCTAAAGGTAGTAGCCCCATTATTTAAAAAGGCTTGATCAGATTCATTGATAAATGTCGGATCCAAAACTAACATAGGAAGCTCGACATTATTAGATATACGACTGTAATCGTTTATTTTAAATGTGTCAGGTGTTAATGTCGGATCAGACGAGCTAACGTTATTTGCACTATTTATAGTAAAATGAAGCAAACTCATCCAATTAACATTTTGCCAAATTCTTGTAGGATTTCCGATCCCTTTATCATTTTTAAGCCAAACACCGATACTTTGATCATATAAAAATAAATTAGATTGTGGTGACGTAGCATAAGCGTAGAAAAAATTTCCTGTACCAAAGTAGCGCATATCCAACACATCAGGTTTATAAACATATAAATTAGTATTGTAAGTATATAATGCCCCTCTTACTCCACTTACACTTGTCGACGCTACTTTAAAAGTAGCTCCTTGATTGACATATATATTCGCTTGACCATTAAACGTACCAGCTTGATTATTGTATGAGGTACCATTGTTATTCTGAGCTGCTGTTGTTCTTAAAGACGTTCCAACTGATGTTGCTTCTAAACTTCCATCAATATTAATAATTGAAAAGTTTCCAATATTATTAGCATAAGCTAAATAACCTATATTGTTATTACCATTATTAGTATTGTTTAAGACAACATGACTATTTTTACCAATGTATATTCTCCTATCCCCTACTGATTGAGACATTGATGTTTGTCCCTGATTATTTTTATTAATATATGAATAACCCTGGCCACCAAATGTTAAGTTAACTCCACCTGTTCCTTGACCAAATTCGTCAGGATAATTATTACCAAAAGCTTTCCCAGTAAAGTCGCCTAAGAATGTCATATTTCCAGCACGTATATTTTGTGCATAGGTCTCCACTGTTACTGTACCTAAAGAGAACACATTCGTTGCCAATCCAACAAAAAAGTTACCACCAGTATCATTACTTTTATACGCTATGTCTTCAAATACAACATTTATATTTTTTTGATAAGAAACATTTAAAAAGGCCGAATTCTGAGTAGTGGGTCTTCCTGGACTTTGTGTAACAGGTCCTCCGATGATTTTTCCATTAAATAATTTAAACTGATTTGTCGTACTATTTCCATCTATCAATAAATAACCGTTTGTCCCTGCACTTAATGTATGACCATTTAGGTTTAATTCTTTATCGCCTTTAACAATGATACTACTGGTTATGGTCATATCATTTTGAAGTTCAATACTTACTTTAGAAGTGGAACTATTAAGTGCTGTACTTAATTCAGATAATGAACTAACCTTTGTTACGGTGTAATCATCGAACGTCGGAACATCTAAAGGGGCTTGATCAATTGTGTATGGCTCTCCTACCGCTTCAACAAAACTTGGATAAGATAAACTCCAAAAAAGAATGAGACTAAATACTATCACCCATGTTTTTTTCAATCTTTTCTACTCCTTCCTATCAGATTTTCTACTCCTTTTTTTACCACCTCCCCTATTACCACCTTTTGTTTTATAACTTGTAGCATGAGAACTTCTTTTCGCTTTGTTTTGTTGCTGTTTTAATTTTGCTCTATGTCGTAAAACTAAGACTAATAAAATCAAAGATAAAAGGATAAATATGGCAATGATTAGAATATATAGCCAATACGGTTTTTCTGGTTCTTCTAGTTCTACTGCCTCTTTGTTTAACTTGTTACTCTCATCCTTAGTAATCGTAAAATCTTTAGTAAATTGCCATTTTTTAGTACCCGATGTTGCTAACAGAGATAACGTATATTTTCCTGGATTTAATCGCTCGTTATTCCACATAATAGGGTAGTCAAAATTAGAGTTAGGTGCCATCTCTAACCCCTTTTTAGTATCACTTTTTAAAACCTCTTGTTTTCCTTTTTCAGTCACTTTGGCTTCTACTGTCATATCTCCAAACATAGTTGGTTCCGTATTCTGTAAATTAGCTGTAACTGCTGTACGATAAGACACTAAATCAGGTTTTACCTCATTCAGTACCACTTCAGGTTTTACCGTTTCCTCACTTTCTCTTAACATAACCGCTTTAACCAGTTGAAATTTATTAACAATTTTTACCCCTCCAGATGCGGAATTATCTGTTCCTTGTTCAGATTCAACCACATCTACCAAAAAACCACCGAGAATCATTCCTTTGAACGGCTCTTTAGGAACCGTCATCTCAAACCTAACCTCTTCGCTTTTACCAGCCGGAACGGTTACTTGCTTTTCCTTCTCAACCAAACTTGTAAAAGGTATTTTTAGATTAGAATCGTACTTGTAATCTTTATCTTGTCTAGAGTAGTCAATAACACCATTTTGATTAGTAATAGCATTTGTTGGCGTCACTCGTAATGTTTTTTCCTCTTTGCCAGTGTTGCTCACAATCACTGTTAATGTTTCTTTTTGACTTGGTTCAACCAATAAATCATAATATGTTGCTTGCTTATCTATTTGGTTAGATACCGGTTTGACAGATATGGTATATGTCAAATCTTCATTTGAAGCATGCGCAACTTTTGTAAAAATAACTGGACTAGTCAATACAACCAATAGGCATACTCTTTTTATCAATTTTTTTAAATCCATTTTTTTACTCCTTCACCTATTTTTTTATAAAAGTTCAACTATCTTTTTATACAATACCCCCCCACAATAAAGAACAAAAAAAACAACTATTTCTGTATAAATAAATATTTAAATAGTTTTAACTGTATAAAAAAAATATTTAATATATAATTTTTCAAAAAAATATCTTATTTATATATATATATTACACTATTTTCATTTATTTTCCATTAATATACTATATAAAATAAAAAAGTAACAATAAGCATACTAAATAACATATAATAATTAACAAGTTTAATTTTTGAACTAGAACATATTTAAAAAAACGCCCATTGTTTTATTGAGCTATTTTAATTAAATAACCATTTTTTATTAAGTATTCTGTATAAATATAAATAATTTACTCTTACAGACTATTTCTTTGATTAATTTTATTGTGGTAGTTACCAAGCGATTGCGAAAAAATTCTTAGGTGAACAATATTATGATCGCTTCTTCTTAGAGTGGGATGATGAAACAAGAATCTATCAATTACTCGAAAAAGCGAGTCAAATTTTATCTAAAGAAAGATTATTACTCTCTCATCAATGTGAATTTGCTTCATGTGATTGTGGGAATGAATTAACCCAAGCACAACAATGGGCAAAAATCGACCAAGGACAAAAAATCGCGACACACTTTTGGTCAGATAGCTACGTAAATCAGTATAATTAATCAGAAAAACTCCATGAAACCTAAATTACTGTTTCATGGAGTTATTTTTTATAAATCTTTCTTATGCTCTACTTTTGTTTTTTCAGTACTCTTAATGATTAAATCTTTGTTTAACTGTTTGTATCGATTTAGAGTATAATCAGAAAAACCTTTTGTTTGTTCGTTTAAGTAGTCTGGTAACTTTTCAGGATTTTCTTTGATGATTTTTTCAGCTTCTTTATCTGTCTTTTTCATCTCTTGTGTCAAATGGTTTCTAACTTCTTTTCTCACAGGTAACACTTGATCATTTTTAAATTCTGCATAATAAGGAACTGTCAAAACATTCGTCATACGATAATTCCAGTAAGCTGATTCTGCATCTGGCTTATCGGTTCCCATTTGATATTCTTTAGGTGTTTGCGTGATTCCTGAATAAAACGGTACATAAGAACTCGTATCAGGCACACCCATTGCTAACCAGTGAATCCCGCTAATTTCCTCTGGCACATCGTTTCTAACTTGTAAGATATGCGACTCCATTGTTCTCGGTACGTTGATTGGTCGAAACTCTTCTGGTTTGCTTCCTGTATAGGTATCATTCTTAGTATTATTAAAATGATTTCTTAAAACAAATCCTACTTTTGCCACAGAAACTTTGTCATCTGGCTTTTTGAATAAATCAAAACTATCATTTTTCAAATCTAATTTTTTTGCTTCAGAGGGCGTTAAAATTTGCTGTCCTATTAATGTACGTGGAATATTGTATTGAGCATCAGACTCTTTGTCTGCAAACACATCGCGAATCGACACATCTTCTACTTTATCCGCTAGTTTATTCTTTTTAATAAAGTCTTTCAACCCTTCTGAATACATCACATTATCTTTATCATCCCAATCAATTTTTTGAATGGACAATGTATTGGCTATCACTGCATATTGATCATCTGGAACACGTACTGCCACCCACTCATGACCAGTCAATAATTCCATATACCAAATATCGTTTTTATCTGAAAAAATAATCCCATTTGTCTCGGCAGAACCTTTCTCTTTTACAATATTCCCCAAGTATTCAACACCATGCTTAGCCGATGTTATATAAGGTAATACAACAGTCACAAGAGAATCTTCCGCTATACCGTCTTTTACATGAGGATCAATTTTTAAAACTTTTTCTTTTGTTGTTGCTGATTCAGTCGCACTCATTGTAATATTTTTACTATTGATACCTGCTGACTCATACAATCCTTCAGAGTCATCCCACTCCGGCGTTGCTGTGTACTTCATTTGCTCTTTAGGTAATGTCATTTTAAAGCCATTGCCTTTAGAAACGTACTCTCTTTCATTTGAATTTTCAGGACGAACGTAAAAATGTTTAGCCCAAGCAGTCCCCATGTCTTCATTTCTTGCTATCAATGTCGAGCCATCAACTGATGCATCTTTACCAACTAACACCGTTGTACACGCTTGCACAGAGGTTGGTATACTTAACGCTAGTGCCACAAAACCTATAACTCCTGTTGCCTTTTTTATCATTTTCATTCTCCTCTCAGTTGCCATCATAGTAGCACCTAAAGAAAGCGTATACAACGAAATAAAGATGAGTTTAATTATACTTTCACAATATTAACTATAAATTTCATGTTCTTTTAATAGTAAAAAGAATTACCGAATAAACGCTGGTAAAGTCGCATTTATAATGACTATAAGCATTGGATTTTATAGTAAAAAAGACATCGTTTCAAATGACGATGTCTTTTGACTATTTACCTTTGAGTATTAAGTTTATACTTATAATTTATATTATTAAATTAATAGTAAAAAAATTTTCTAAATTCATACTTTAATTCTAAAACACTTCATAATCATAATATATTCATCTCTAGTCAGATGAACGCTAACTGTCTTAATCAAACCCAAGATAAATTTTCTTAGCTACATTCTTTTCTTTTTTAAACTCGTTAACAAGTTCTAAACAAAAAATCTTTTCAAAATCATCTGTAAAAATAACTAATTTATTTAAAAATAACTTTTTCAAATTTACCAAATGGAATCTATAGAAAATAGACAGATACTTTTTTTAATCTTGCATATATCCCATTATGCTTGAATCTCATTACCACCACCAAATGGATTCCATTTATTGATAATAAGCTAGTCTGAATCTATAAATTTGTATTATACTATTCAAAGCAAACAAAACCATGTTCAACAAAAAAACACCCTCCAAAAACGGAGAGTGCTTTGGTATTCTGTATAAAAACGAATTAACGTTTTGAGAATTGAGATGCTTTACGAGCTTTTTTAAGACCTGGTTTTTTACGTTCAACCATACGAGCGTCACGTGTTAATAATCCTTCACGTTTAAGAGCTCCACGGAAGTCAGGATCTACTTGTAATAATGCACGAGCAATACCATGACGAGTTGCGCCAGATTGTCCTGCATATCCACCACCATTAACGTTTACGAAAACGTCATATGCGCCTTTTGTTTCAGTTAAAACAAGAGGTTGCATAATTACTTCACGTAAATCAGCATGTGGAATATATTCTTCGATGTCTTTGTTGTTCATAACTACTTTACCTGTTCCAGGTACTAAGCGTACGCGAGCAACAGATTTTTTACGACGGCCTGTGCCGATATATTGTACTTTAGCCAATCTATTTTCCTCCTTAAATTAGGTTTGTAATGTCTAATACTTCTGGTTTTTGAGCTTGTTGTTGATGTTCGCTTCCACCATAAACGAATAATTTAGACCATTGTTTACGTCCTAAAGTATTCTTTGGTAACATACCTTTGATAGAATTTTCAACTAAACGACGAGAGTTTTTATCACGTAGTTCACCAGCAGTGATAGATTTCAAACCACCTGGATGTTGGCTGTGACGGTAATATACTTTGTCAGTTGCTTTTTTACCAGTTAATTTTACTTTATCAGCATTAATTACAATTACATAATCACCAGTATCCACATGTGGTGTGAATGTTGGTTTATTTTTTCCACGTAAGATAGATGCTACAACTGTTGATAGACGTCCTAAAGGAACATCTGTTGCATCCACTACATACCATTTACGATCTACTTCGCCATTTTTGGCCATATATGTTGTACGCATGGGTGTTTTTCCTCCAATTTTCTTCTGTTGTTTGACATAACACAATAAGTTTCCGGGGCTCATCGTGGGGCAAACAATACCACTAACCATATTATCCTTATTTTGTTGATATGTCAACAAAATTCATATTATTTATGACACTTTTTCTCGCCGTTATAATCGACTTTCATTAAAAATAACCCCTCTGGTTGAGCAGTTGGTCCTGTCATTTTCTTGTCTTGGTTCGCTAGGGCACGTTGTATAGCGTCTTCTGGCAGTTGTCCATTTCCTATTTTTAATAACGTCCCAACAAGCATGCGCACCATTTTATATAAAAATCCATTTCCCTTAAAAATAAATAATAATTCATCTTCGCCAACTTCTTCTATTGTCACGCTGTAAACAGTTCGTGTCTTATCTTCCACAGAACTTCCTGTCGCGCAAAACACGCTAAAGTCATGTTCTCCTTCAATAAAACGTACGGCACGCCTCATAGACTCTAAATCAAGCTCATAACGATAGTGTGCTGCGTACAATCGTTTAAATGGATTGGGAGATTTACCTGTATCAACATGATAGTGGTATTCTTTACCTGTCGCCAAGTATCTCGCATGAAAATCTTCTGTCACTTCTTCAATCGATAAAATACTAATATCCTCTGGTGTTTGAGTATCCAGTGCAAAACGTAATTTTTCAACCTCTCGTTTTTGTGGCAAATCAAAATGGATCACCTGACCGACTGCATGAACCCCTGAGTCCGTTCTACCAGACGGATGGATTGTCACAGGCTTTCCACTGTTTAATCGCTTTAGAGTGGCTTCTATGACCTCTTGGATGGTCACAGCATTAGGTTGAATCTGAAATCCCGCATAGTTTGTTCCATCATAACTAATAATGGCTTTATATCTTGTCATTCACTTTATCTCCTTTATTTTTTCCAATGAAAAAACGAGGCACAAGTCCTCGCTTTTAATGTCTTAATTTCTAACTAGTACCAGTACAATCGTCAATACGACAAATGACAACATAGCTAGTGTATCGGTTTTATTCCAGTTTAGAACACGATATTTCGTACGGCCTTCGCCACCACGATAACCACGTGCTTCCATCGCAATCGCTAATTCTTCAGCTCGGTTAAAACTACTTACAAATAACGGAATCAGAAGTGGCACAATAGCTTTCATCTTATCCATTAAGTTTCCTTCGCCAAAATCAACCCCACGAGCACGTTGCGCATTCATGATTTTTTCTGTTTCATCCATCAACGTTGGCACAAAACGCAACGCAATAGATAACATCAATGAAATTTCATGCGCTGGAAATTTTACTTTTTCCAACGGTCTAAGCAAATACTCAATCGCATCTGAAAGTGATAATGGGGGTGTGGTTAGCGTTAAAAGTGTCGACATAAAAATAATCAACACAAAACGTGTAAAGATAAAGAACCCATTGACCAAACCGAATTGGCTAATGCTTATCCAACCCCACTCAAAGTACACATGTCCCCCACGCGTAAAGAGTACCTGGAGTCCCACTGTAAATAAAATCAACCAAATTAATGGTTTCACTCCTTTAAGGAAGAAACTTAGTTTAATCTTTGATAACCAAATACAAAATAGCGTGAAAGCAAACATCACACCAAATGATAAAAAGTTATTACAAATAAAGATAATCCCAATAAAGTAAAAACTAGCGATTAATTTGGCACGAGGATCCATACGATGAACCACTGAGTTACCTGGTATGTATCGACCCAAAATTAATTTATTCATCATCTGAAAGCACCTGCCTTTTCTCAAGTATCGGTAAAAGCTCTTCAGATAATTCTTCTGCAGTTAGTGGCAAGCGACTAAATTCCATGCCCTTTGCCATTAAATCAAAAGCAAATTCTGTCGCTGTTGGAACGCCTAATTGTTTTTCACGTAACCATTTTACATCATTGAAAATATCACGTGGATGTCCTTGTTTTTGGATGTTTCCTTTTTCAAGAACCACCATAAAATCAGCATACTCAGCCACATCATCCATTAAATGCGTCACTAAGATAATGCCAATCCCTCTTTCCTTATGTAGACGATAAAACATATCCATCATGTCTTTTCTACCCTTAGGATCAAGTCCAGCTGTTGGCTCATCTAAAATCAACACTTCAGGTTCCATTGCCAAAACTCCCGCAATGGCCACACGTCGCATTTGTCCTCCTGAAAGATCAAACGGGGAGCGCTCAAGATAGCTATCATCTAGACCAACAAGTTTTAACATTTCACTAGCTAAACGTGCACTTTCTTCTTCAGACACACCAAAATTTTTCGGACCAAAGGCTATATCCAAAGCAACTGTTTCATCAAATAATTGTGATTCAGGAAATTGGAACACAATTCCTACTTTTTTACGAATTGGCTTCAAATTTTTATTGCTAGTCTCAGGAGTAATCACTCGGTCTCCAATATATACTTTCCCACTTGTTGGTTTTAGTAATGCATTCAAATGTTGCAACAAGGTTGATTTCCCACTACCAGTATGACCAACAATCGCACTGTAGCTATTACTTGGAATGTCTAAGTCAATATCAAACAAAACACGTTGCTCAAATGGGCTATTAGGTTGATACGTAAAGTCTACTTTCTCAAACCGTATGTCCATAGCCATTCCACCAATCCTTCCCTTGTCAAATACTCATTTGGTACATTAATTCCTTTTTTACGCAATGACGCTTTTAATTTTTCGGGAAATGGTATATCTAACCCCATCCCAATTAATGCTTCACCATGAGAAAATATTTCCTCCGGTGTTCCTTCATGGATAATCTCACCTTGCTTCATCACAAGAACACGATTAGCATAAGCAGCTTCATCAATATCATGTGTAATCGAAATAACTGTTAAATTTGTTTCTTCTTTCAATGCACGAATCGTTTCAATCACATCTTGTCTACCTTGTGGATCAAGCATGGAGGTTGCCTCATCTAAAATAATCACGTCAGGTGCTAAAGCAATCACCCCTGCAATAGCAACACGTTGCTTTTGTCCACCTGATAGTCTAGCTGGCTCTTTTATCTTAAAATCAGACATACGAACTCTCTCAAGCGCGTTGTTGACCCTTACAATCATTTCATCACGAGGAATTCCTTGATTTTCTAAACCAAAAGCCACATCATCTTCAACTGTTGAGCCGACAAATTGGTTGTCAGGATTTTGGAATACCATCCCAACCATTTTACGAATGTCCCAAATATTTTCTTCCGTTAACAACTCTCCATTAACTTTTATTTCGCCAGATTCCGGTGAGATTAAACCATTAATGGTTTTTGCTAAAGTAGATTTACCTGACCCATTATGACCAATTAACGCTACCCATTCACCTTTATTAATGGTAAGTGATACATCATTTAACGCTTTATGTTCCTGTCCATAATATTGGAAGGATATATTATTTAATTCAATTAAGGGATTTTTCATTTTACTGCCTTCCTTAAATAACGTCATTTTAATTTTTAAAAAATGCTTCTTTCTAAACTCAAACTTTTTGAGGATACAAAGAAACATTTTTATGTATAATAACCATTTATCATAAATGATGATATAAAAAAAGCACTTTATATGATGAGCGCAAGTCCTCTATCACAAGAGACAGAGGACTGCACCGAGCTAGACTCGGAGAAAACTCTCCAACATCATAACACTCTAAAAAGATCATCTATAAAGTGATGCAATTATCAAAATTAAACAAGTTCAATGATAACCATTGGTGCTGCGTCTCCACGGCGTTGTCCTTTTTTAAGGATACGTGTGTAACCACCTTGACGGTCAGCATAACGAGGTCCTAAGTCATTGAATAATTTTTGTAAAGCACTTTCTTCAATGATAGTTTCTTCTTTTTCGTCTAAACGAGCATCTAAGTATTCGTTTCTTACGAATGCTGCTGCTTGACGACGAGCATGAAGATCCCCACGTTTACCTAAAGTAATCATTTTTTCAGTTGTTGAACGGATTTCTTTTGCACGAGCTTCAGTTGTCTCAATGCGTTCATTGATAATTAAATCAGTTGTTAAATCACGTAACATTGCTTTTCGTTGGCTGCTTGTGCGACCTAATTTACGATAACTCACGTCGTGTTCCCTCCTTTAATCGGTTTAGATTAGTCCTCTTGGCGTAATCCTAAAGAAAGATCGGCTAGTTTAGCTTTAACTTCTTCAAGTGATTTACGTCCTAAATTACGAACTTTAATCATTTCTGCTTCTGATTTATTGGTTAATTCTTGTAAAGTGTTGATGCCTGCGCGTTTCAAACAGTTATAAGAACGAACGGATAAATCAAGCTCTTCGATTGTTGTTTCTAACATTTTTTCTTTTTGTGTTTCTTCTTTTTCAATCATGATTTCGGCATTTTTTGCTTCATCAGTCAAGTTAACAAAAATATCTAAATGCTCAGTCAAGATTTTAGCAGATAAACTGATAGCTTCTTGTGGAGCGATAGATCCATCTGTCCAGACATCTAAAGTTAGTTTGTCGTAATCATCACGACGCCCAACACGTGTATTTTCTACTTGGTAGTTTACACGATTAACTGGCGTGTAGATAGAGTCCACTGGTAATACACCAATAGGCATATCTTCACTTTTATTTTCTTCTGCTTGTACATAACCACGTCCTGGCTTAACAGTTAAGCTTGCACGGAAAGTCGCACCTTCAGCAACGCTACAAATGAATAAATCTTTATTCATAATTTCAACATCACTGTCAGTAAGAATATCTCCAGCAGTCACGTCAGCTGGGCCAGTTATATCAATTTCAAGTGTCTTTTCTTCATCAGCATAAAGCTTTAAAGCAAGTCCCTTGATATTTAGAATAATTTGAGTGACATCCTCACGTACACCTTTGACAGTTGAAAATTCATGCAACACACCATCGATTTGTAAATTAGTGATGGCAGCCCCTGGTAGAGACGATAATAAAATACGGCGCAAAGAGTTACCTAAAGTCGTACCATATCCTCTTTCAAGTGGTTCGATGACGAACTTGCCATAATCTCTATCTTCATCGATTTTTGTGATTCTTGGTTTCTCAAATTCAATCATTCTTGTCTATACCCCTTTCAAAACGAAAGTGTCTTGTTCAATGTCGCTATAATTCCTATCCAATGAATAAACTCTCACTAAACACGACGGCGTTTTGGAGGGCGACATCCATTATGTGGAACTGGAGTAACGTCACGAATTGCTGTCACTTCTAATCCTGTTGCTTGTAATGAACGAATAGCTGCTTCACGACCAGAACCAGGTCCTTTTACAGTTACGTCAACAGTTTTCAAGCCATGTTCCATAGCTGCTTTTGCTGCAGTTTCAGCTGCCATTTGAGCTGCGAATGGAGTTGCTTTTTTACTACCTTTAAATCCTAATGAACCTGCAGATGACCATGCAATGGCATTTCCATGTATGTCAGTTAACATTACGATTGTATTATTGAAAGTAGAGTGGATATGTGCCACACCTGCTTCAATATTTTTTTTCACTCGGCGTTTTCTTGAAACTTTTTTTGCTACCATGAAGCTTTAAACCTCCTTCACTCTAATCTTATTTTTTCTTACCAGCGATTGAACGAGCTGGTCCTTTTCTAGTACGAGCATTGTTTTTTGTGTTTTGACCACGAGTTGGCAAACCACGACGATGACGCATACCTCTGTATGAACCAATTTCCATCAAACGTTTGATGTTTAAGTTCACTTCACGACGTAAGTCACCTTCAACTTTTAATTTATCTACTGCAGCACGGATGCTATCAGTTTGTTCGTTAGTTAAATCGCGCACACGAATATCTTCAGAAACTCCTGCTTCTTTTAAGATTTCTTGAGAAGTTTTCTTTCCAATACCGTAAATGTAAGTAAGCGAAATAACAACACGTTTATCACGAGGAATATCTACACCTGCAATACGAGCCATTATTCGTTACACCTCCTTTATCCTTGACGTTGTTTATGTTTTGGGTTTTCACAGATAACCATAACTCGACCTTTACGACGAATTATTTTGCATTTTTCACAAATTGGTTTTACTGATGGTCTTACTTTCATGATTATACCTCCTTGAATTTTACGGAGTACAATTATTTAAAGCGGTAAGTAATACGACCACGAGTTAAATCATATGGAGATAACTCAACAGTTACTTTGTCACCAGGTAAAATACGAATGTAATGCATTCTGATCTTTCCTGACACGTGAGCCAAAATAACATGGCCATTTTCTAATTCAACTTTAAACATTGCATTCGGCAAAGTTTCGACGACTGTACCTTCGATTTCAATCATATCTTCTTTCGCCACAACTAGTACCTCCTTATACAGTGTTTACATCTGACAATTGACAAAAATAGTACTCACACCTATTTCATTTCAACTTTTGTATTATAGCATAAAAGCTACACAAAGAAAAGATACCTGCATCAATTCAATGAAAAAAATGCGGGTAAGAAATAGTAAGTGACATAGAATAGATAACTAGATGAGCTTTCTAATTGGCTTTATCTATGATTGATTTCACATCTTCAAAAACAGCATCAATATCACGATCTCCATCAATAGTGTGTAATACACCTTTATCTTGGTAATACGCTAAAATTGGTTCGCTATTTTTAATGTTAACTTCTAGACGATTCTTAACTGTCTCAGGCTTATCATCTTCTCTTTGATAAAAATCATGACTACCACAACGATCACAAGTACCTTCCACTTTGGGTGGATTGTTTGTTTTGTGATAAGTTGCGCCACAACTTCTACAAATGATACGACCAGCAAGACGGTCAACTAATACATCTTCTGCTACATGGATGTTTAGAACATCATCTACTTTTTTACCTAACTCCTCTAAAATTGTATCTAATTCTTCTGCTTGAGCTAGTGTACGAGGAAATCCATCTAATAAAAATCCTTTTTCTGTATCAGCTTGTGATAAACGATCTTTTACAATCCCGTTTGTCACAGAATCCGGAACTAATTCGCCTTTATCGATATAAGATTTTGCTTCTTTACCAAGAGGTGTTTCATTCTTCATTGCTTCACGGAACATATCTCCAGTAGAAATATGTGGGATTTCATAAACATCGACGATTCTTTCCGCTTGAGTACCTTTACCTGCTCCTGGCAACCCCATTAGGATGAGATTCATTTGTTTTCCTCCTTAAGTTCGAGAAAAGTGCTGAGGTAAAACCTCAACACACACTCTTACTCTCTGATAAAACCAGTGTACTGACGCTTCAACAATAACCCTTCAAGCTGTTTATTTGTTTCAAGAGCCACACTAATGACAATCAGTAAACTTGTTCCTCCCAATCCAATTGATTGAGGTAAGCCCCAAATATTTTGTGCAATAATTGGTAGAATTGCCACTAATCCTAAGAAGACAGATCCAACAACACTTAATCTCATTAATAAAGACGAAATGAATTTTTCTGTTTCTTGGCCAGGTCGTACACTTGGAATATAACTTCCTTGCTTCTGCAAATTCTCAGCTACTTTCTCAGGATTAACCTGAACAAAGGCATAGAAGAATGTAAAAGCAACAATCATAATTGTATAAAGTATTCCACCTGGGATAGTTGAATAATTAAACAATGTAGTCAACACGTCAAACCAACCTTTTCCGCCTTGTGTTGTTTTAAAGGCAGTCAAAATAGCTTGCGGTGTTGCTATAATTGAGCTGGCAAAGATGACAGGAATAACTCCTGCTGCATTTACTTTTAATGGTAAATAACTACTTTGTGGTGCACCAGCTACACGTTTTGTATATTGAATTGGTATCTTTCTTTCTGCTTGTTGCACATAAGTTACCATAACTACTACTAAAAGAACAGCAATAACTAAGGCAAGTATGAATAATACAGATTTCCACATATCAGATTTATCAATATTGACAAAATAGTCTACGTAGATTTCTTTGATGCTTGATGGGAATCTGGCGATAATTCCAGCAAAGATAATCATTGAGACACCATTTCCAATTCCTTTTTCAGATATTTGCTCGCCCATCCAAGTAACTAACATGGTACCAGCTGTTAAGATGATTCCGATACTTACATACGTAAATACACTTGGACTTTTCACTAGTCCGGCATTTGCATACAGGTTAAAACCAGCTGTGATAGCAATCGATTGAACAAAGCCTAACACCAACGTAATATAACGTGTTGCTTGGTTTAATTTTCTACGTCCTACCTCACCTTGTTTTGACCATTCAACAAATTTCGGTACGATATCCATTTGAAGTAATTGAACAATAATAGATGCAGTAATGTATGGCGATACTCCCATTGCGAACAATGAGAATCTCTCCATGGCATTACCACTGACTGTGTTGAACATCGCCATTAAAGCTAAATCATTAAGATTTGTTAATGCTTTTGCGTCAACACCAGGTACTGTAATATGTGCTCCAACTCTAAACGCGAAGAGAATGAAAAGTGTAAAAAATATCTTATTACGGATATTTTCTATCTTAAACGAATCCTTCAACAGCTTAAACATTAGATCACCTCAACTGACCCACCAGCTGCTTCAATTGCAGTTTTTGCAGATTCAGAGAATTTAGCTGCTTTCACAGTTAATTTTTTAGTTAATTCACCATTACCTAAAACTTTGATTCCTGATTTTTCGTTTTTAACGATTCCTGCTTCAATTAAAGTAGTTGGTGTTACCTCAGTACCATCTTCAAAACGATTTAACACGTCTAAGTTGATTACTGCATAATCTTTACGGTTAATGTTAGTAAATCCACGTTTTGGTAAACGACGGAATAAAGGAGTTTGTCCCCCTTCAAAACCTAAACGTACACCACCACCTGAACGTGATTTTTGACCTTTTTGTCCACGACCTGATGTTTTACCGTTACCAGATGATGATCCACGACCTACACGATTACGTACATGTCTTGATCCTTCTGCCGGATGTAACTCATGAAGTTTCATATATTCGGCACCTCCTTAAAAATAGTCTACCTACAAATTACACTTAAATTTCTTCAACGTCCACTAAATGAGATATAGTGTTAACCATTCCTTTAATTGCTTCGTTGTTTGGTTTAACAACTGTAGAATTAGTTTTTTTCAAGCCTAAAGCTTTCACTGTATCGCGTTGGTTTTGAGGACGTCCAATGATACTACGTTTTAAAGTAATTTTTAATTCGCTCATTTTTGGTCCCCCTTATCCGATTAGTTCGTCAACAGAAATGCCTCTAAGTTCAGCCACTTCTTCTGCACGTTTTAGTCTACTTAATCCTTCAACAGTTGCACGAACAACGTTGACAGGTGTGTTTGATCCTAAAGATTTACTTGTAATATCAGAAATACCCGCTAACTCAAGGACGGCACGCACTGGTCCACCAGCAGCAACCCCAGAACCGGCTACAGCAGGTTTCATAAGGATACGTCCACCACAGAATGATCCAATCACTTCGTGAGGAATTGTTGAGCCTACCATTGGTACTTCGATTAAGTTTTTCTTAGCATCTTCTACTGCTTTACGAATTGCTTCAGGTACTTCTTGAGCTTTACCAGTACCAAATCCAACGTGACCATTTCTATCTCCAACTACTACTAAAGCAGCAAAGCGTAGACGACGTCCACCTTTAACAACTTTAGATACGCGGTTAATAGCTACTACGCGGTCTTCTAAGTCGAATTGTCTAGCATCTAAATTAGCCATGAATGGTGTTCCTCCTTTTCCTAAAATTCTAGTCCATTTTCACGTGCTGCTTCAGCTAATGCAGCTACACGTCCATGGTAAAGGTATCCACCACGGTCAAAGACTACTTCTTTAATACCTTTTTCTGTTGCTTTTTTAGCGATTGAAGCTCCTACAGCTGTAGCTGCTTCTGTTTTGTTTTCTCCTGCGATATCTTTATCAACAGTAGAGGCACTTGCAAGTGTCACACCCGCTACGTCATCAATTAATTGAGCGTAGATGTTTTTGTTAGAACGGAATACGTTCAAGCGTGGGCACTCGGCAGTACCAGAGATTTTACTACGTACGCGTTGATGTCTTTTTTGGCGCACTTTATTTTTATCTGGTTTTGAAATCACACTTGTCACCTCATTAGTTTATTTGTTATTTACCAGTTTTACCTTCTTTACGTCTTACGTGTTCGCCAACATAGCGAATACCTTTGCCTTTGTAAGGTTCAGGAGGACGTACTCCACGAATGTTTGCTGAAAGTTCACCAACAACTTCTTTGTTAGACCCTTTAACAACAATTTGTGTATTTGAAGGAACTTCAATTGTGATGCCTTCTGGTGTTTCAAACTCAACTGGATGTGAATATCCAACGTTTAAAACAAGTTTTTTACCTTGTAATTGAGCACGGTAACCAACACCAATTAGTTCAAGAGCTTTTTCAAACCCTTCACTAACACCAACAACCATGTTGTTTAAGTTAGCACGCATTGTACCATGTAAGGTTTTGTTTTCTTTAGTATCATCAGGACGAGTTAAGACAACTTCACCTTCTGAAATGTTTAACGTAATATTTGGTGAAAACTCACGAGTTAATTCACCTTTTGGACCTTTAACCGTAACAGTGTTTCCTGATTGCGTTACTGTAACACCTGCAGGAACTACGACTGGTTTATTTCCGATACGACTCACTCTAGGCCACCTCCTTGATTAATAATTTTTTACCAAACGTATGCTAGTACTTCTCCACCAGTATTACGCTCTCTTGCTTCTTTATCAGTTAAGATACCTTCTGAAGTTGAGATAATAGCTATACCTAAACCATTTAATACTTTAGGCACTTCATCAGCTTTTACATAAACACGTAAACCTGGTTTTGAGATACGTTTTAAGTTAGTAATAACGCGTTCGTCGTTTTTACCATATTTTAAGAAAACACGGATGATTCCTTGTTTGTCATCTTCGATGAATTCTACTTCACGCACAAAACCTTCACGTTGTAAGATTTTTGCGATTTCAAGTTTGATTGTTGATGCAGGCACTTCTAATGATTCGTGTTTTACGATATTCGCATTACGAATACGAGTTAAGAAGTCTGCAATTGGATCTGTCATCACCATTGAGTCCTTTACCTCCTTTTGCGGTTTACTTTTTTTACCAGCTTGCTTTCTTCACGCCGGGAATTTGTCCTTTATAGGCAAGTTCACGGAAGCAAATACGGCAAAGTTTGAATTTGCGATAAACTGAATGTGGACGTCCACAACGTTCACAACGAGTATATTCTTGAGTTGAGAATTTTGCTGGACGTTTATTTTTAGCAATCATTGATTTTTTAGCCACGTAGTTCGCCTCCTTAAATTATTTTTGGAATGGCATTCCAAGTTGACCTAATAACTCACGAGCTTCCTCATCAGTATTAGCTGTTGTAACAATAACAATGTCCATTCCTCGAACTTTATCTACTAAATCATAATCAACTTCAGGGAAAATTAATTGTTCTTTTACACCTAAAGTGTAATTTCCACGTCCGTCAAATGATTTTTTGCTGATACCATGGAAGTCACGTACACGAGGTAAAGAGACAGATACTAATTTATCTAAAAATTCGTACATTCTTTCTCCACGTAAAGTTACTTTACATCCGATTGGCATTCCTTCACGTAAACGGAAACCAGCGATAGATTTTTTAGCTTTTGTAATAATTGGTTTTTGTCCAGAGATTAAAGCAAGTTCTTCAACAGCTTTATCTAAGTTTTTACTATTTGATACTGCATCACCAACACCCATGTTAATAACGATTTTATCAACTTTAGGTGTTTGCATAACAGAAGAGTAATTAAATTTTTCCACCAATGATGGTGTTACTTCATTAAGATACTTTTCTTTTAGGCGGTTCATTCAACATTGCCTCCTTCCTGATATTCTTATTTATCTAAAACTTCTCCAGTTTTCTTAGAAACACGTACTTTTTTACCATCTACTTCTTTGTATCCTACGCGTGTTGGTTCACCATTAGATGGATCAACCACCATTACATTAGAAACGTGAATAGATGCCTCCATTTCGATAATTCCACCTTGTGGAGCTGCCGCGCTAGGTTTTTGGTGTTTTTTCATAACGTTAACACCTTCTACGATGACGCGATCTTTCTTCGGAAATGCTTGGAGTACGATTCCCTCTTTATTCTTATCTTTACCTGAGATAACTTTTACTTTATCGCCTTTTTTAACGAACATCTTGTTTCGCACCTCCTTTAAACATGAGTATGTATTATAACACTTCTGGTGCTAGTGAGACTATTTTCATAAAGTTGTTGTCACGTAATTCACGAGCAACTGGCCCAAAGATACGAGTACCACGTGGGCTCTTGTCATCACGAATAATCACACATGCATTTTCATCAAATTTGATATAAGAACCGTCACTACGACGAGCTCCTGATTTTGTACGAACGATAACAGCTTTAACTACTTCGCCTTTTTTAACAACTCCACCTGGTGTTGCTTGTTTAACCGTACAAACCACAACGTCACCGATATTTGCTGTTTTACGACCAGAACCACCAAGTACTTTAATTGTAAGTACTTCACGAGCTCCTGAGTTGTCAGCAACTTTCATACGACTTTCTTGTTGGATCACTTGAGTATCCTCCTTTCAAACTTTCAGGTTTCTCTATAGGAAAATTCGAATTAAATAATTACTGCTTCTTCTACAACTTCTACTAAACGGAAGCGTTTTGTCGCAGATAATGGACGAGTTTCCATAATTTTAACGATGTCTCCCGTTTTTGCTACATTGTTTTCATCATGAGCTTTATATTTTTTAGAGTATTTAACTCTCTTGCCATAAATCTTATGAGTTTTCTTTGTTTCTACTACAACAACGATAGTTTTATCCATTTTATCGGAAACTACTCGCCCAGTGTAGACTTTACGTTCATTTCTTTCTTGAGTCATCTATCAATGGCCTCCTTCCACTATTACTTAGCAGCTTCTTCACGCAAAACTGTTTTGATGCGTGCAATCGATTTACGAACTTCTGAAATTCGCGCTGTGTTTTCTAATTGACCTGTTGCTAATTGGAAACGTAAGTTGAAAAGTTCTTCTTTATACTCTTTCTCTTTAGCGATCATTTCGGTAGTGGTTAACTCTCTGATATCTTTAACCTTCATTCGATTCACCACCCATTTCTTCACGTTTTACAATTTTTGTTTTAATAGGTAACTTATTAGAAGCAAGTCTTAATGCTTCACGAGCTACATCTTCTGGAACGCCAGCAACTTCAAACAAGATTTTTCCACGTTTTACTGGTGAAACCCAGCCTTCAGGAGCCCCTTTACCAGAACCCATACGAACACCAATTGCTTTTGATGTATATGACTTGTGAGGGAAAATTTTAATCCATACTTTCCCACCACGTTTCATGTGACGAGTCATTGCGATACGGGCAGCTTCAATTTGACGGTTAGTAATCCAATGAGAATCTACAGCTTGTAAGCCATATTCACCAAATGCGATTTCTTTTCCACCTTTAGCTTCACCACGCATTTTACCTCTAAATTCACGACGGTGTTTTACACGTTTAGGTACTAACATGATTATTTCCCTCCTTTCTCAGTGTTTTTCTTTTCAGGAAGAATTTCTCCACGATAAATCCACACTTTAACTCCTAGTTTTCCGTATGTTGTATCTGCTTCTTCCCAAGCATAATCAATATCTGCTCTTAATGTGTGCAATGGAACAGTTCCTTCAGAATAACCTTCAGAACGTGCCATGTCAGCACCATTTAAACGTCCAGATACAAGAGTTTTGATACCTTGAGCACCTGATCTCATTGTACGTTGGATAGCTTGTTTTTGAGCACGACGGAATGCTACACGATTTTCTAATTGACGTGCAATTCCTTCTGCTACTAATTTAGCATCTAAATCTGGTTTTTTGATTTCAACGATGTTAATATGAACTCGTTTACCAGTTAATTTATTTAATTCTTTACGTAAAGCTTCAACTTCAGATCCGCCTTTACCAATAACCATACCAGGTTTAGCAGTATGAATTGAAACGTTCACGCGATTTGCAGCACGTTCGATTTCAACGGTTGAAACAGAAGCATCAGCCAATCTAGTCGAAATGAATTTACGAATCTTCAAATCTTCATGTAGGTATTCAGCGTATTCTTTTTCTGCATACCATTTCGCATCCCAGTCACGAATGACGCCGACACGCATTCCAATTGGATTAATTTTTTGACCCACTGGTTGTCCCTCCTTATTTTTCTGATACTACTACTGTAATATGACTTGTTCTTTTGTTGATAGGTGAAGCAGATCCTTTTGCACGAGGACGGAAGCGTTTCATTGTTGGTCCTTCATTTACAAATACTTCTGATACTACTAAATCTTCAACATCTAAATCAAAGTTATTTTCTGCGTTAGCAATAGCTGACATAAGCACTTTTTCAACAATACCTGCTGCTTTGTTAGGTGAGAATTTCAAGATTGAAATTGCTTCTCCTACTTGTTTACCTCTGATTAGGTCAACAACAAGTCTTGTCTTGCGAGGTGAAGTGCGAATTGTTTTAGCAGTTGCTTTAGCTGAAGTAATTCTTTCTTCTGACATATTCGTGTCCTCCCCTCAATTAGCGATTTGTTTTTTTATCGTCAGCAGCATGTCCGCGATAAGTTCTTGTTGGTGCGAATTCACCTAGTTTATGGCCTACCATGTCTTCTTGAATGTAAACAGGAACATGTTTTCTTCCATCATATACTGCGATAGTATATCCTATAAAGTTTGGAAAAATTGTAGAACGACGTGACCAAGTTTTAATTACTTTCTTTTTCGGTTGATCTTTTTGTGCTTCCACTTTTTTCATTAAGTGTTCATCGACAAAAGGTCCTTTTTTTAAGCTACGACCCATGGTGAACCTCCTCTCACATATTTCATATTAGCTATCAAATTATTTAGTTTTACGACGACGTACAATAAGTTTATCTGATTTAGCTTTTTTGCTACGTGTTTTGTATCCAAGTGTTGGTTTGCCCCATGGACTCATTGGAGATGGACGTCCGATAGGTGCTTTACCTTCACCACCACCGTGTGGGTGATCATTAGGGTTCATTACGCTACCACGTACAGTAGGACGTTTACCTAACCAACGATTACGACCAGCTTTACCGATGTTGATTAATTCGTGTTGTTCGTTACCTACAGTACCGATTGTTGCACGACAAGTTCCTAAAATCATACGAACTTCTCCTGAATTCAAACGAACTAATACATATTTACCTTCTTTACCTAACACTTGAGCGCTAGTACCAGCTGAACGAATTAATTGTCCACCTTTACCAGGTTTTAACTCAATGTTATGGATAACAGTACCAACTGGGATATTATTCAATGGTAGAGCATTTCCTACTTTGATATCCGCATCTGGACCTGAAGAAATTTGTGCACCTACTTGGATGCCTTTTGGTGCTAAGATATATGCCTTCACACCATCAGTGTAATGGATTAATGCAATGTTAGCAGATCTGTTTGGATCATACTCAACTGTTTTTACAGTACCAACCACATTATCTTTATTACGTTTAAAGTCAATTAAACGATATTGGCGTTTGTGTCCACCAGCTTGATGACGTACAGTAATTTTACCTTGGTTGTTACGTCCAGCGTTTTTACTTAATGGTTGTAATAACGTTTTTTCTGGTTTAGATGTTGTGATTTCAGCAAAATCAGAACCAGTCATGTTACGACGACCATTTGTGGTAGGTTTATACTTTTTAATCGCCACGTGATTTCCCTCCTACTTTAGTTGATGCTGTAATTATTCAGCATCAAAAATTTGAATTTCTTTTGAATCTTCTGTTAGTTGTACAATTGCTTTACGGCGTTTTTTAGTATAACCAGCATGTTTACCCATTCTTTTAAGTTTAGGTTTTACATTCATGATGTTCACTTTTTTAACTTTAACGTCGAAAACTGATTCTACAGCTTGCTTAACTAATGTTTTGTTGGCTCTTACGTCAACTTCAAACGTGTATTTTTTTTCGTCCATAGCTGCTACAGACATTTCTGTAATAACTGGACGTTTAATTACGTCGATTAATTCCATTATGCAAGCACCTCCTCTATTTGAGTTAGAGCAGTTTTAGTTACTAATAGTTTGTCAGCAGCAACTACGTCAAGTACACTTACGTTATTTGATTCTACAATAGAAACGTTTGGTAAGTTACGTCCTGATAAAGCAGCAAAATCATTGCCACCTTCTAGTACTACTAAAACTTTAGTGTCAACACTTAAGTTTGCTAAAACTTGTTTAAATTCTTTTGTTTTTGGTGCGTCGAAAGCTAATCCTTCAACAACAACTAGTTTGTTTTCAGCAACTTTTTCTGATAAAACAGATTTAATTGCTAAACGACGAACTTTTTTAGGTAATTTGTAGCTGTAAGAACGTGGTGTTGGTCCAAAGACAACTCCACCTCCACGCCATTGTGGTGAGCGGATAGATCCTTGACGCGCACGACCTGTTCCTTTTTGACGCCATGGTTTACGTCCACCACCGCGTACAGCGCTACGGTTTTTAACAGCGTGAGTTCCTTGTCTTAAAGAAGCACGTTGCATGATAATTGCATCGTAGACAACACTTTCGTTTGGCTCGATACCAAAAATAGCTTCATTTAATTCAATTTCGCCATTTTGAGTTCCATCTTGTTTAAATAATGCTACAGATGTCATTCTTAGTTCCTCCTCTCCCACAATTATTTAGCAGCCTTAACAGCTGTTTTTATTTCAATTAATGATTTTTTAGCACCAGGTACATTACCTTTTACTAAAATAACATTTTTATCTGCATCTACTCTTACGATTTCAAGGTTTTGAACGGTAACACGATCTCCACCCATACGTCCAGCAAGTTTTTTGCCTTTAAATACACGTGATGGATCAGACGCTCCACCCATTGAACCTGGACGACGATGGTATCTAGAACCATGTGCCATTGGTCCACGAGATTGTCCATGACGCTTAATAACCCCTTGGAAGCCGTGTCCTTTAGTTGTACCTGTGACATCAACAATGTCTCCTGCTTGGAAAACATCAACAGTGATTTCTTTACCTACTTCATATTCTCCCAGCTCAACATCATTGAATTCTCTAATGAAGCGCTTAGGAGTCGTATTTGCTTTTGCAACATGACCCTTAGCAGGTTTGTTTGACAAAATATCACGTTTATCTTGGAAACCAACTTGGACAGCTTCGTATCCATCAGTTTCAACAGTTTTAACTTGTAAAACAACGTTTGGAGTTGCTTCGATTACTGTTACGGGAATTAATTCGCCGTTTTCTGTAAATATTTGTGTCATACCTACTTTTTTACCTAAGATTCCTTTGGTCATGAGTACACCTCCATCTTTTTGTTATTATAATTTAATTTCAATATTTACACCACTTGGCAAGTCTAGCTTCATTAAAGCGTCAACTGTTTTTGGTGTTGGGCTCACAATATCAATTAAACGTTTGTGAGTACGCATTTCGAATTGTTCACGTGAATCTTTGTATTTATGTGTCGCACGAATTACTGTATAAACTGAACGGTCAGTTGGTAATGGAATTGGTCCAGAAACCTCAGCACCTGTTCTTTTTGCTGTTTCTACAATTTTTTCTGCAGACTGATCTAATACACGATGTTCATACGCTTTTAAACGGATACGAATTTTTTGTTTTGCCATTTTGTTCCCTCCTTCGCCTATTTTAAAAGTAGACATAGCTCCTCGAAAATATCCAACACGCCACCATGGCAATGCTTCCTGGCGTGTCGCAACCTCTCGATTCAACGCCTCCGTATTTTTATACGAGGTACTAATACACTTTTTTATCAGCACCTCTAGAATTATACTAAAAAAGAATGCTATAAGCAACCCTTTTTTACATTAAATTCTTTTTATTTTCACCTTATTAGATATTTTTTTTATTTTATGCCTTAAATAACAAAGTTTGAAAACCATTAAACAAAAAAAGGTTGAAAACAAATGTTTTCAACCTTACGTCCTTACACAACAATGCTTTATTTGAATAGATTAAAAAATTAACCTACGATTTCAGTTACAACGCCTGAACCAACAGTACGTCCACCTTCACGAATTGAGAAACGAGTTCCGTCTTCGATCGCGATTGGGTGAATTAATTCAACGTCCATAGCTACGTTATCACCAGGCATTACCATTTCAGTTCCTTCTGGTAAGTTACATACACCAGTTACGTCAGTTGTACGGAAGTAGAACTGAGGACGGTAGTTTGTAAAGAATGGAGTATGACGTCCACCTTCTTCTTTAGATAAAACGTAAACTTCAGCTTTAAATTTAGTATGTGGAGTGATTGTTCCTGGAGCAGCTAATACTTGTCCACGTTGGATATCTTCACGAGCTACCCCACGTAATAAAGCACCAATATTATCTCCAGCTTCAGCGTAATCTAATAATTTACGGAACATTTCAACACCTGTTACAGTTGTTTTAGCAGTTTCTTCAGCGATACCTACTAATTCTACTTCGTCACCAACGCGAACTTGTCCACGTTCAACACGACCAGTAGCAACAGTACCACGACCAGTAATTGAGAATACATCTTCAACTGGCATCATGAATGGTTTGTCAGTATCACGTTCTGGTGTTGGGATATACTCATCAACAGCAGCCATTAATTCTAAGATTTTTTCTTCGTAAGAAGCGTCGCCTTCTAAAGCTTTTAATGCTGAACCAGCAACGATTGGAGTATCATCTCCTGGGAAGTCGTATTCAGATAATAAGTCACGAACTTCCATTTCTACTAATTCTAATAATTCTTCGTCGTCAACCATATCCATTTTGTTTAAGAAAACAACGATGTATGGAACACCAACGTTACGAGATAAAAGAATGTGCTCACGAGTTTGTGGCATTGGACCATCAGCAGCAGATACTACTAAAATCGCGCCGTCCATTTGAGCAGCACCAGTGATCATGTTTTTAACGTAGTCAGCATGTCCTGGGCAGTCAACGTGTGCGTAGTGACGAGTGTCAGTTTCATATTCGATATGAGAAGTAGAAATTGTGATTCCACGTTCTTTTTCTTCTGGAGCGTTATCAATATCAGCATATGATGAAGCTTCTCCACCGTTTTTCTTAGCTAAAACTGTTGCGATTGCTGCAGATAAAGTTGTTTTACCGTGGTCAACGTGTCCGATTGTACCAATGTTTACATGGGCTTTCGAACGGTCAAATTTTTCTTTTGCCATTTTGTATATATCCTCCTAAAATTTAAAAGTTGTTTATTTATATTATAATGATGAAGGAAGAAAATCAATTAATGAGTTTCATACCCTCATTCATCATCATTCTACATGAAATTTAGAAAAAAGCCTAGTCAAAAATTAATCTTGAGACCCGCCATTTTTCTTGATAATTTCTTCTTGAATAGATTTTGGTACATCTTCATAGTGGTCAAATACCATCATAAATGTACCACGTCCCTGAGTTGAAGAACGTAATGTTGTTGCGTATCCAAACATTTCAGCAAGTGGAATCATTGCGTTAACAATTTGTGAGTTACCATGTGCTTCCATACCTTCAACGCGTCCACGACGACTTGTAACATGTCCCATGATATCACCTAAGTTATCTTCTGGAACAGTAATTGTTACTTTCATCATTGGTTCAAGAATAACTGGTTGTGCTTTCTTAGCTGCTGCACGTAAAGCCATAGAAGCCGCAACACGGAATGCTGTCTCGTTCGAGTCAACATCATGGTAAGAACCATCATATAATTTAGCTTTAATATCAACTAATGGGTATCCAGCAAGAACACCATTAGCCATAGAATCTTCTAATCCTTTTTCAACAGCTGGGATGTATTCACGAGGAACCACACCACCGACGATAGCATTTTCAAACTCGAAGCCTTTTCCTTCTTCGTTTGGTGTGAACTCAACCCATACGTGACCGTATTGACCTTTACCACCAGACTGGCGAACGAATTTACCTTCCGCTTGAGTCATAGGCGCTCTAAATGTTTCACGATAAGAAACTTGAGGAGCTCCTACGTTTGCTTCTACTTTGAATTCACGTTTCATACGGTCTACTAAAACGTCTAAGTGCAACTCACCCATACCTGAGATAACAGTTTCACCTGTTTCAACGTTTGTTTCAACACGGAATGACGGATCTTCTTCAGCTAGTTTTTGTAAAGCAATACCCATTTTATCTTGGTCAGCTTTAGATTTAGGTTCTACCGCTACTTGAATAACTGGTTCTGGGAACTCAATTGATTCAAGAACAACTGGTGCATCTAATGCACACAATGTGTCCCCTGTTGTTGTATCTTTCAATCCAACAGCAGCTGCGATATCTCCAGCATAAACTGTACTGATTTCTTCACGTGAGTTGGCATGCATTTGTAGAATACGTCCGATACGTTCTTTTTTGTCTTTAGACGCATTTAAAACGTATGAACCACTATCTAATGTTCCAGAGTAAACACGGAAGAATGTTAAACGACCTACGAATGGGTCAGTCATAACTTTAAATGCTAATGAAGCAAACGGTGCGTCATCACTTGATGGACGTTCTGTTTCTTCATCAGTTTTAGTATCAATACCTTTAATTGCTTCAACATCAGTTGGAGCTGGTAAATAGTCTAAAACAGCGTCTAACATTAATTGGACACCTTTATTTTTGAAGGCTGAACCAGCTAATACAGGGAAGAATTCAACATTGATTGTCGCACGACGAATTCCTTGTTTTAATTCTTCTTCAGTGATTTCTTCACCTTCTAAATATTTCATCATTAATTCTTCATCAGTTTCAGCTACAGCTTCAACTAATTTTTCACGCCATTCATTAGCCATATCCATATATTCTTCAGGGATGTCAGTTTCTTGGATATCTGTTCCTAAGTCATTTGTATAGATTTCAGCTTTCATTTTGATTAAGTCGATAATTCCAGTGAAGTTATCTTCTGAACCAATTGGTAATTGAATTGGGTGAGCATTTGCTTGTAAACGGTCATGGATTGTTTTAACTGAGTATAAGAAATCTGCACCAGTTTTATCCATTTTATTACAAAATACAATACGAGGTACTTTGTATTCAGTTGCTTGTCTCCAAACAGTTTCTGTTTGAGGCTCAACACCTGATTGTGAGTCAAGTACGGTAACAGCACCATCTAATACACGTAATGAACGTTGAACTTCAATTGTGAAATCCACGTGCCCAGGAGTGTCAATGATGTTTACACGGTAACCTTTCCATTGTGCAGTCGTTGCTGCAGATGTAATCGTAATACCACGTTCTTGCTCTTGTTCCATCCAGTCCATTTGTGAAGCTCCCTCATGGGTTTCACCTAATTTATGGATTTTACCAGTATAATAAAGGATACGCTCTGTTGTTGTTGTTTTACCAGCATCAACGTGGGCCATAATTCCGATATTACGAGTTTTTTCTAATGAAAACTCTCTTGCCATTCTATTCTAACTCCTCTCAAACTTGATTGATTTAAATACAACTGTATTCTCTTCGTTTTAAAAAGAGGATCTTACCAACGATAGTGAGCAAATGCTCTGTTGGCTTCAGCCATTTTATGCACGTCTTCACGTTTTTTAACTGAAGAACCAGTGTTATTAGCTGCATCCATAATTTCTTTTGCTAAACGTTGTTCCATTGTGTGCTCCCCACGTAAACGTGAATAGTTAACAATCCAACGTAATCCTAAAGTTGAACGACGTTCTGGACGAACTTCAACCGGTACTTGATAGTTAGAACCACCAACACGGCGAGCTTTAACTTCAAGAACAGGCATAACATTTTCCATTGCTTGTTCGAAAACTTCTAATGGATCATTCCCTGTAGACTCTTTAATAATATCAAATGCATCATAAATAATGCTAGAAGCAACACCACGCTTACCGTCAACCATTACACGGTTGATTAAACGAGTCACTAATTTTGAGTTATAAATCGGATCTGGTAATACATCACGTTTTGCAACAGGACCTTTTCTTGGCATGTGTAACTCCTCCTTCCAAAAATTTTATTTAATCAATTTAATTATTTTTTAGGTTTTTTAGTACCATATTTAGAACGGCTTTGTTTACGATCAGTAACACCAGCAGTATCTAAAGCACCACGTACGATATGATAACGAACCCCTGGTAAATCTTTTACACGACCTCCACGGATTAAAACCACACTATGTTCTTGCAAGTTATGTCCAATACCTGGAATGTAAGCTGTCACTTCAATTAAGTTTGACAAACGAACACGAGCATATTTACGTAACGCAGAGTTAGGTTTTTTCGGTGTCATCGTACCCACACGTGTACAAACACCACGTTTTTGTGGAGAGTTCACGTTAGTTTGAGATTTTTTGAAACTATTATAGCTTTTACCTAAAGCAGGTGAGCCAGATTTAGTTGTTTTTGATTTACGAGATTTACGTACCAATTGATTAATTGTAGGCATGATAAAGTTCCTCCTTCCTTATAGAGCTTTTCTAGAGCCACACATCCAGGTGGTTCTTTTTCAAATTTAAAAAATTAATGCAAGAAATCCTGCATCGTAAAATAGGCTTTAATACAGTCGATACATTTAAAAAGACTTGTTCTCAAGCACCTTTGTAATATTAACACACTCTATTAATAAACGTCAATACTTTAATTTATAAAATTTAATTTTTTAGTGTATCTTTTTTTTAAGATAATGCTTACAATAAATTTATAGAATACTAGGAGGAATTTTTTATTATGAATCTTAAAAAATTAGTTGGCATTGAATCAGCAAATTATGTAAAAGACGGTATGATTGTCGGTCTTGGTACTGGATCAACAGCTTACTATATGGTAGAAGAAATTGGACGTCGTGTAAAAGAAGAAGGATTAAATATTACCGGGGTAACCACATCCAAAGCAACACAGGTACAAGCTTTAGCTTTGGATATTCCTTTAAAAAGTATCGATGAAGTAGACTACGTTGATTTAACGATTGATGGTGCTGATGAAATCTCTGATGACTTCCAAGGAATAAAAGGTGGGGGTGCTGCCCTTCTATTTGAAAAAATTGTCGGAACTTATTCAAAAGAAATCATTTGGATAGTTGATGAATCAAAAATGGTGAAACATTTAGGTACTTTTCCACTTCCTATTGAAGTGATTCCTTATGGAAGTGCTCAACTATTTAAAGTATTTAATGAAAATAAGTTAAATCCAATTTTACGTCTAACGGACGATGGTAATCCTTTGCTAACAGACAGTAAAAATTATATTATAGACTTACACCTAGAAAAAATTGAGAATCCTGGAGAATTAGCTGCTTGGCTAGATACTCAAGTTGGTATTGTTGAGCATGGCTTATTCTTAAATATGGTGAATCGAGTAATTGTTGGCACACAAAATGATGGGGTTAAAACAATCGACATTTCTAGATAATAACTTATATATACGAAGGGTAGATGAACCAGATGAAAACATTAGTTTTTATTCGACATGGACAAAGCGTATGGAACTCTCTTAACTTATTTACTGGATGGGTAGATGTTGATCTAAGTGAACAAGGAGTAAAAGAAGCTCAAGAAGCTGGTAGAAAAATAAAAGAAGCTGGTATTTTATTTGATGTTGCATATACATCATACTTAAAACGGGCTATAAAAACATCTCATTATGTTCTAGAAGAATCAGACCAACTCTCAACACCTGAATTTAAATCTTGGCGTTTAAATGAACGTCACTACGGTGCATTACAAGGATTAAACAAGGCTGAAACGGCTGAAAAATATGGGGTAGATCAGGTTCAACTGTGGAGACGCTCATATGATACACTACCTCCATTACTTGACCCAAGTAGTCCTGAGTCATCCACACACGATCCAAAATATCGTTACTTGGATAAACGAGCAATTCCAGAAGGAGAAAATTTAAAAGTAACACTTGAACGTGCCTTACCTTTTTGGAATGATCATATTGCTCCATCTTTATTGAAAGATGATGTCGTATTAGTTGCCGCACATGGTAACTCACTACGCGCTTTAGCAAAACACATTGAAAATATTTCTGATGACGATATCATGGCTCTAGAAATTCCAACCGGTCAACCTTTAGTTTACGAATTGAACGATGACCTAAGTGTCTCTAAGAAATATTATTTATAAACCAAAAACCCATCTAGCTTAGATGCTTGATGGGTTTCTTTTAATATTAAATAGTAATGAAATAATCAGTCCTACAAATGCAAAAATAATCCAACTTAAACCACTACTAAAAAATGGAATAGATTGTTCAGAAAAACTTAAAATAGATGTGATTAAATTATTTTGTTGCATCCACTCAGGCAATGCTCGAATTGCATCTAAAATAGATGAGATAACCGTAAATCCTATCACTATTTTATAACAATTTCTAATATTATCTGTCCACTTGCTTAACAATGATAATAAAATCAAAACCATTGCCAAAGGATAAATAAACATTAATACGGGAATAGATGCTGTAATAATCGCATTTAATCCTATATTAGAAATCATCAAGGCCATAAATAAACATCCCAATACAAATGATAAATAATGTCTATCAGAAAACATTTCTGAATAAGATTTACCAAATGAAGTTGCTAATCCAATAGCCGTTTTTAAACAGGCTACAATCACGATTAAACCTAATAAAATATTACCAGGTACACCTAAATAATAATCTGCCAATTGGGACAATGTTACACCACCATTTTTATTTAACGATAAAGTCCCTAAACTCATCGCTCCCATAATTGATAACAACGTATAAATAACACCCATAAGGACAATACCAAAAATTCCAGATTTCATTGTTTCAATGGCAATTCTTGATTTTTTTTGAATCCCAAATCCTTTAACACTTTCAATAATAATAGCCCCAAATGCTAATCCTGCCAAAGCATCTAATGTATTATATCCACCTAAAAATCCTTTTATAAAAGGAGTAGATTTATATGAAGCTTGCACGGAAGCATTTTCTATCGATCCCATAGGTTTTATAAAACTTACTAAAATGAGACAACTTAATAAAATTAAAAATAATGGCGTTAAATACTTTCCAATATAATCTAAAATTTTACTTGGTTTAAATGAAAATAATAAAACAAATGAAAAAAATATAGTACTAAAAATAAAAAGAGATAATGTTGATTTATCCTTAGGTATAAAATGAGCAAAAGACATTTCATATGAAGTTGTGGCTAACCTCGGCATTGCAAAGAATGGACCTATAATTAAATATAAAACAACAGTAAAAAAATAAGCAAAAGCCGAGGATACTTTACTCGCTAGTTCAAAAATTTTATTTGTCCCAGTCGCACCAAAAGATATAATAGCTAGAAAAGGAATTCCAATCGCTGATAATAAAAATCCATTATTTGCTAATAACACATTTTGACCCGCTTCTTGACCCATTTGAATCGGAAAAATTAAGTTACCTGCTCCAAAAAACAAACCAAACACCATCATTCCAATATATAACTTTTCCTTGTATGATAATTTTTCTTTCATATTAATTTAATTTCCTTTCCTTTATATTTTTGTATAAAAAAAAGCTTGAAATTGTATATACAATTTCAAGCTTATGACCCGTACGGGACTCGAACCCGTGTTACCGCCGTGAAAGGGCGGTGTCTTAACCGCTTGACCAACGGGCCTAATAAAAAAGCTATGGAGAAGGAGGGATTTGAACCCTCGCGCCAGTTACCCGACCTATACCCTTAGCAGGGGCACCTCTTCAGCCACTTGAGTACTTCTCCAAAAAATTTAAAACTAATGGGCCTAAATGGACTCGAACCATCGACCTCACGCTTATCAGGCGTGCGCTCTAACCAGCTGAGCTATAGGCCCTATTTAATTCTAAAGCGGGTGACGAGAATCGAACTCGCGACAACAGCTTGGAAGGCTGTAGTTTTACCACTAAACTACACCCGCTAATATAAAAGAACGGTCCCGACGGGAATCGAACCCGCGATCTCCTGCGTGACAGGCAGGCATGTTAACCCCTACACCACGGAACCTAATTGCGGAGACAGGATTTGAACCTGTGACCTTCGGGTTATGAGCCCGACGAGCTACCTAACTGCTCCACTCCGCGATATTAATAAGGAGGATAAGGGATTCGAACCCTTGCGTGCTTTTACACACCTGACGGTTTTCAAGACCGTTCCCTTCAGCCGGACTTGGGTAATCCTCCATAATAAAATATGACCCGTACGGGACTCGAACCCGTGTTACCGCCGTGAAAGGGCGGTGTCTTAACCGCTTGACCAACGGGCCAAAAATACTACTTAAAACTAATGGGCCTAAATGGACTCGAACCATCGACCTCACGCTTATCAGGCGTGCGCTCTAACCAGCTGAGCTATAGGCCCTATTTAATTCTAAAGCGGGTGACGAGAATCGAACTCGCGACAACAGCTTGGAAGGCTGTAGTTTTACCACTAAACTACACCCGCTAATATAAATGGCGCAAGACAGAATCGAACTGCCGACACACGGAGCTTCAATCCGTTGCTCTACCAACTGAGCTACTGCGCCATTAAATACGGTCCCGACGGGAATCGAACCCGCGATCTCCTGCGTGACAGGCAGGCATGTTAACCCCTACACCACGGAACCTAATTGCGGAGACAGGATTTGAACCTGTGACCTTCGGGTTATGAGCCCGACGAGCTACCTAACTGCTCCACTCCGCGATATTAATAAGGAGGATAAGGGATTCGAACCCTTGCGTGCTTTGACACACCTGACGGTTTTCAAGACCGTTCCCTTCAGCCGGACTTGGGTAATCCTCCATAATAAAAATAACTTTCAATGGACCTTGTAGGACTCGAACCTACGACCGCCCGGTTATGAGCCGGGAGCTCTAACCAACTGAGCTAAAGGTCCAAAGGTCGAAAATTTATCGCGGCGGAGGGGATCGAACCCCCGACCTCCCGGGTATGAACCGGACGCTCTAGCCAGCTGAGCTACACCGCGAAATAAACAATTACTATAAAATATAAGTAATTAAACGCGCCCAAGAGGAGTCGAACCCCTAACCTTCTGATCCGTAGTCAGACACTCTATCCAGTTGAGCTATGGGCGCTATTAATGATGCCGAGGACCGGAATCGAACCGGTACGGTGATCACTCACCGCAGGATTTTAAGTCCTGTGCGTCTGCCAGTTCCGCCACCCCGGCTAGAACTTATGAAAAGCGGAAGACGGGGTTCGAACCCGCGACCCCCACCTTGGCAAGGTGATGTTCTACCACTGAACTACTTCCGCTTATAGATGCCGGCTAAAGGACTTGAACCCTCGACCCTCTGATTACAAATCAGATGCTCTACCAACTGAGCTAAGCCGGCAAATATAAATGCGGGTGAAGGGACTTGAACCCCCACGCCGTTAAGCGCTAGATCCTAAATCTAGTGCGTCTGCCAATTCCGCCACACCCGCATATATGACCCGTACTGGGCTCGAACCAGTGACCCTCTGATTAAAAGTCAGATGCTCTACCAACTGAGCTAACGAGTCAAAAATGTATGGAGGTTAACGGGATCGAACCGCTGACCCCCTGCTTGTAAGGCAGGTGCTCTCCCAGCTGAGCTAAACCTCCATCAATACAAAAAGCACGGCAACGTCCTACTCTCACAAAGGGAAACCCTTCACTACCCTCGGCGCTAAGAAACTTAACTTCTGTGTTCGGCATGGTTACAGGTGTATCCTTCTTGCCATCGTCACCGCACTTATATGTTTTTTATTGAGTGATGATTCACTCAAAACTGGATGTTAAGTTAGTATCAATATAATGGTCCACCGCTATCTTGGTTAAGTCCTCGACCGATTAGTACTAGTCCGCTCCATACATCACTGTACTTCCACTTCTAGCCTATCTACCTGATCATCTTTCAGGGGTCTTACTTCCTTAAAGGAATGGGAAATCTCATCTTGAGGGGGGCTTCACGCTTAGATGCTTTCAGCGTTTATCCCGTCCATACATAGCTACCCAGCAATGCCCTTGGCAGAACAACTGGTACACCAGAGGTATGTCCATCCCGGTCCTCTCGTACTAAGGACAGCTCCTCTCAAATTTCCAACGCCCGCGACGGATAGGGACCGAACTGTCTCACGACGTTCTGAACCCAGCTCGCGTGCCGCTTTAATGGGCGAACAGCCCAACCCTTGGGACCGACTACAGCCCCAGGATGCGACGAGCCGACATCGAGGTGCCAAACCTCCCCGTCGATGTGAACTCTTGGGGAGATAAGCCTGTTATCCCCAGGGTAGCTTTTATCCGTTGAGCGATGGCCCTTCCATGCGGAACCACCGGATCACTAAGCCCGACTTTCGTCCCTGCTCGAGTTGTAACTCTCGCAGTCAAGCTCCCTTCTGCCTTTGCACTCTACGAATGATTTCCAACCATTCTGAGGGAACCTTTGGGCGCCTCCGTTACCTTTTGGGAGGCGACCGCCCCAGTCAAACTGTCCATCTGACACTGTCTCCCACCACGATAAGTGGTGCGGGTTAGAATGGTCATAACACAAGGGTAGTATCCCACCAGCGCCTCCATCGAAACTAGCGTTCCGATTTCTACGGCTCCTACCTATCCTGTACATGTGTTACAAACATTCAATATCAAACTACAGTAAAGCTCCATGGGGTCTTTCCGTCCTGTCGCGGGTAACCTGCATCTTCACAGGTACTAAAATTTCACCGAGTCTCTCGTTGAGACAGTGCCCAAATCGTTACGCCTTTCGTGCGGGTCGGAACTTACCCGACAAGGAATTTCGCTACCTTAGGACCGTTATAGTTACGGCCGCCGTTTACTGGGGCTTCAATTTTGAGCTTCGCTATTGCTAACCCATCCTCTTAACCTTCCAGCACCGGGCAGGCGTCAGCCCCTATACGTCATCTTTCGATTTTGCAGAGACCTGTGTTTTTGATAAACAGTCGCTTGGGCCTATTCACTGCGGCTGAACTTGCGTTCAGCACCCCTTCTCCCGAAGTTACGGGGTCATTTTGCCGAGTTCCTTAACGAGAGTTCTCTCGCTCACCTTAGGATTCTCTCCTCGACTACCTGTGTCGGTTTGCGGTACGGTCATTTGTTTCTAACTAGAAGCTTTTCTTGACAGTGTGACATTGAGACTTCGGTACTCTATTTCCCTACTCATCACAACTTGTTCTTAAAGATAAAAGCATTTGACTCTTATCAAAACTTGTTGCTTGAACGTGCACTTCCAGTCGCACGATCTCATAGCCTCCTGTGTCCCTCCATTGTTCAAACAAAACAAACGAGTACAGGAATCTCAACCTGTTGTCCTCGCCTACGCCTATCGGCCTCAGCTTAGGTCCCGACTAACCCTGGGAGGACGAGCCTTCCCCAGGAAACCTTAGTCATTCGGTGGACAGGATTCTCACCTGTCTTTCGCTACTCATACCGGCATTCTCACTTCTAAGCGCTCCACCAGTCCTTACGATCCAGCTTCAACGCCCTTAGAACGCTCTCCTACCATAGAACCAAAGGTTCTATCCACAGCTTCGGTAACATGTTTAGCCCCGGTACATTTTCGGCGCAAGGGCACTCGACTAGTGAGCTATTACGCACTCTTTAAATGGTGGCTGCTTCTGAGCCAACATCCTAGTTGTTTGTGCACCCTCACATCCTTTTCCACTTAACATGTATTTTGGGACCTTAGCTGGTGGTCTGGGCTGTTTCCCTTTCGACAATGGATCTTATCACTCACTGTCTGACTCCCGGATATAAATGAATGGCATTCGGAGTTTTATCTGAATTCGGTAACCCAAGACGGGCCCCTAGTCCAAACAGTGCTCTACCTCCATCATTCTCAAATCCGAGGCTAGCCCTAAAGCTATTTCGGAGAGAACCAGCTATCTCCAAGTTCGTTTGGAATTTCTCCGCTACCCACACCTCATCCCCGCACTTTTCAACGTACGTGGGTTCGGTCCTCCAGTGCGTTTTACCACACCTTCAACCTGGACATGGGTAGGTCACATGGTTTCGGGTCTACGACAACATACTCATTCGCCCTATTCAGACTCGCTTTCGCTACGGCTCCGCTTCTTCAGCTTAACCTCGCATGCTATCGTAACTCGCCGGTTCATTCTGCAAAAGGCACGCTATCACCCATTAACGGGCTCTAACTTCTTGTAAGCACACGGTTTCAGGTTCTATTTCACTCCCCTTCCGGGTGCTTTTCACCTTTCCTCACGGTACTGGTTCACTATCGGTCACTAGAGAGTATTTAGCCTTGGGAGATGGTCCTCCCGGATTCCGACGGAATTTCTCGTGTTCCGCCGTACTCAGGATACTCATAGGTGTGTTGTCAATTTCATCTACGGGGCTTTTACCCACTACGGCTGACCTTTCCAGATCGATTCGACTATCCACAACAGCTACCACAATTGAGTCCTACAACCCCAATAAGCAAGCTTATTGGTTTGGGCTGTTTCCGTTTCGCTCGCCGCTACTAAGGAAATCGATTTTTCTTTCTCTTCCTGCAGGTACTTAGATGTTTCAGTTCTCTGCGTCTACCTTCTAATAGCTATGTATTCACTACTAGATAATATCCTATAAAAGATACTGGGTTCCCCCATTCGGAAATCTCCGGATCATAGCTTACTTACAGCTCCCCGAAGCATATCGGTGTTAGTCCCGTCCTTCATCGGCTTCTAGTGCCAAGGCATCCACCGTGCGCCCTTATTCACTTAACCTTTTCTAACCTTACGGTTAGCTTTTTTTCATTAACTATTAACTAGCGATAGATAATAGTTAATACATTTCACAGTTCTTTAAAAGAAACTGTTCAACGCGGTGTTCTCGGTTTATGTTGATGTCTAACTTCAACTATCCAGTTTTCAATGAACAATCTATATGATGATTTCTCATCAATGGAGCCTAGCGGGATCGAACCGCTGACCTCCTGCGTGCAAGGCAGGCGCTCTCCCAGCTGAGCTAAGGCCCCTATTTAAGAGTAGACCTCTCAAAACTGAACAAAGTAAAACGTAATGTGTTTTCCGTAATTATCCTTAGAAAGGAGGTGATCCAGCCGCACCTTCCGATACGGCTACCTTGTTACGACTTCACCCCAATCATCTATCCCACCTTAGGCGGCTGGCTCCAAAAGGTTACCTCACCGACTTTGGGTGTTACAAACTCTCGTGGTGTGACGGGCGGTGTGTACAAGGCCCGGGAACGTATTCACCGTGGCATGCTGATCCACGATTACTAGCGATTCCGGCTTCATGTAGGCGAGTTGCAGCCTACAATCCGAACTGAGAACAGCTTTAAGAGATTAGCTAAACCTCGCGGTCTCGCAACTCATTGTACTGTCCATTGTAGCACGTGTGTAGCCCAGGTCATAAGGGGCATGATGATTTGACGTCATCCCCACCTTCCTCCGGTTTGTCACCGGCAGTCTCGCTAGAGTGCCCAACTAAATGATGGCAACTAACAATAAGGGTTGCGCTCGTTGCGGGACTTAACCCAACATCTCACGACACGAGCTGACGACAACCATGCACCACCTGTCACTTTGTCCCCGAAGGGAAAGCTCTATCTCTAGAGTGGTCAAAGGATGTCAAGACCTGGTAAGGTTCTTCGCGTTGCTTCGAATTAAACCACATGCTCCACCGCTTGTGCGGGCCCCCGTCAATTCCTTTGAGTTTCAGCCTTGCGGCCGTACTCCCCAGGCGGAGTGCTTAATGCGTTAACTGCAGCACTGAAGGGCGGAAACCCTCCAACACTTAGCACTCATCGTTTACGGCGTGGACTACCAGGGTATCTAATCCTGTTTGCTCCCCACGCTTTCGAGCCTCAGCGTCAGTTACAGACCAGAGAGTCGCCTTCGCCACTGGTGTTCCTCCATATATCTACGCATTTCACCGCTACACATGGAATTCCACTCTCCTCTTCTGCACTCAAGTCCTCCAGTTTCCAATGACCTTCCTCGGTTGAGCCGAGGGCTTTCACATCAGACTTAAAAGACCGCCTGCGCTCGCTTTACGCCCAATAAATCCGGACAACGCTTGCCACCTACGTATTACCGCGGCTGCTGGCACGTAGTTAGCCGTGGCTTTCTGGTTAGATACCGTCAAGGTGATAACAGTTACTCTATCACTTGTTCTTCTCTAACAACAGAGTTTTACGATCCGAAAACCTTCTTCACTCACGCGGCGTTGCTCGGTCAGACTTTCGTCCATTGCCGAAGATTCCCTACTGCTGCCTCCCGTAGGAGTCTGGGCCGTGTCTCAGTCCCAGTGTGGCCGATCACCCTCTCAGGTCGGCTATGCATCATGGTCTTGGTAGGCCGTTACCCCACCAACTAACTAATGCACCGCGGGCCCATCCACCAGTGACACCGAAGCGTCTTTCATACTTTCGCCATGCGGCAAAAGCAATTATGCGGTATTAGCACCTGTTTCCAAGTGTTATCCCCCTCTGGTGGGCAGGTTGCCCACGTGTTACTCACCCGTCCGCCACTCACTTCTTTTCGGTGGAGCAAGCTCCGGTGAAAAGAAGTGCGTTCGACTTGCATGTATTAGGCACGCCGCCAGCGTTCGTCCTGAGCCAGGATCAAACTCTCAATAAAAAGTTGATAACATCTTGCGATGTTTAGCTCATTTGTTTTAAAAACTTGCTAGCGAATTGTATTCACTAAATATGGTTTGTTTCTACATAGTAGAAACGCCCTACACATTTGGTTCGTCTTACTTTGTTCAGTTTTCAAAGGTCTAAACTTTGTTGTCGTAACAACTTTTATATCATAACAAGTTGTCATCTTATTGTCAACACTTTTTAATTTTTTTTGAGAAAAATCTCAAAATCGGGAAGACAGGATTCGAACCTGCGACCCCTTGGTCCCAAACCAAGTGCTCTACCAAGCTGAGCTACTTCCCGTATTAAATTAAACGCGCCCAAGAGGAGTCGAACCCCTAACCTTCTGATCCGTAGTCAGACACTCTATCCAGTTGAGCTATGGGCGCTATTAATGATGCCGAGGACCGGAATCGAACCGGTACGGTGATCACTCACCGCAGGATTTTAAGTCCTGTGCGTCTGCCAGTTCCGCCACCCCGGCTAGAACTTATGAAAAGCGGAAGACGGGGTTCGAACCCGCGACCCCCACCTTGGCAAGGTGATGTTCTACCACTGAACTACTTCCGCTTATAGATGCCGGCTAAAGGACTTGAACCCTCGACCCTCTGATTACAAATCAGATGCTCTACCAACTGAGCTAAGCCGGCATGTTCTATCAATACGAATTTTAAACAACAAAAAAATACTAACTTTCGTATTATGGCTTAATATAGTAATGACCCGTACTGGGCTCGAACCAGTGACCCTCTGATTAAAAGTCAGATGCTCTACCAACTGAGCTAACGAGTCAAAAATGTATGGAGGTTAACGGGATCGAACCGCTGACCCCCTGCTTGTAAGGCAGGTGCTCTCCCAGCTGAGCTAAACCTCCATCAATACAAAAAGCACGGCAACGTCCTACTCTCACAAAGGGAAACCCTTCACTACCCTCGGCGCTAAGAAGCTTAACTTCTGTGTTCGGCATGGTTACAGGTGTATCCTTCTTGCCATCGTCACCGCACTTATATGCTTTTTATTGAGTGATGATTCACTCAAAACTGGATGTTAAGTTAGTATCAATATAATTGTCCACCGTTATCTTGGTTAAGTCCTCGACCGATTAGTACTAGTCCGCTCCATACATCACTGTACTTCCACTTCTAGCCTATCTACCTGATCATCTTTCAGGGGTCTTACTTCCTTAAAGGAATGGGAAATCTCATCTTGAGGGGGGCTTCACGCTTAGATGCTTTCAGCGTTTATCCCGTCCATACATAGCTACCCAGCAATGCCCTTGGCAGAACAACTGGTACACCAGAGGTATGTCCATCCCGGTCCTCTCGTACTAAGGACAGCTCCTCTCAAATTTCCAACGCCCGCGACGGATAGGGACCGAACTGTCTCACGACGTTCTGAACCCAGCTCGCGTGCCGCTTTAATGGGCGAACAGCCCAACCCTTGGGACCGACTACAGCCCCAGGATGCGACGAGCCGACATCGAGGTGCCAAACCTCCCCGTCGATGTGAACTCTTGGGGGAGATAAGCCTGTTATCCCCAGGGTAGCTTTTATCCGTTGAGCGATGGCCCTTCCATGCGGAACCACCGGATCACTAAGCCCGACTTTCGTCCCTGCTCGAGTTGTAACTCTCGCAGTCAAGCTCCCTTCTGCCTTTGCACTCTACGAATGATTTCCAACCATTCTGAGGGAACCTTTGGGCGCCTCCGTTACCTTTTGGGAGGCGACCGCCCCAGTCAAACTGTCCATCTGACACTGTCTCCCACCACGATAAGTGGTGCGGGTTAGAATGGTCATAACACAAGGGTAGTATCCCACCAGCGCCTCCATCGAAACTAGCGTTCCGATTTCTACGGCTCCTACCTATCCTGTACATGTGTTACAAACATTCAATATCAAACTACAGTAAAGCTCCATGGGGTCTTTCCGTCCTGTCGCGGGTAACCTGCATCTTCACAGGTACTAAAATTTCACCGAGTCTCTCGTTGAGACAGTGCCCAAATCGTTACGCCTTTCGTGCGGGTCGGAACTTACCCGACAAGGAATTTCGCTACCTTAGGACCGTTATAGTTACGGCCGCCGTTTACTGGGGCTTCAATTTTGAGCTTCGCTATTGCTAACCCATCCTCTTAACCTTCCAGCACCGGGCAGGCGTCAGCCCCTATACGTCATCTTTCGATTTTGCAGAGACCTGTGTTTTTGATAAACAGTCGCTTGGGCCTATTCACTGCGGCTGAACTTGCGTTCAGCACCCCTTCTCCCGAAGTTACGGGGTCATTTTGCCGAGTTCCTTAACGAGAGTTCTCTCGCTCACCTTAGGATTCTCTCCTCGACTACCTGTGTCGGTTTGCGGTACGGGTCATTTGTTTCTAACTAGAAGCTTTTCTTGACAGTGTGACATTGAGACTTCGGTACTCTATTTCCCTACTCATCACAACTTGTTCTTAAAGATAAAAGCATTTGACTCTTATCAAAACTTGTTGCTTGAACGTGCACTTCCAGTCGCACGATCTCATAGCCTCCTGTGTCCCTCCATTGTTCAAACAAAACAAACGAGTACAGGAATCTCAACCTGTTGTCCATCGCCTACGCCTATCGGCCTCAGCTTAGGTCCCGACTAACCCTGGGAGGACGAGCCTTCCCCAGGAAACCTTAGTCATTCGGTGGACAGGATTCTCACCTGTCTTTCGCTACTCATACCGGCATTCTCACTTCTAAGCGCTCCACCAGTCCTTACGATCCAGCTTCAACGCCCTTAGAACGCTCTCCTACCATAGAACCAAAGGTTCTATCCACAGCTTCGGTAACATGTTTAGCCCCGGTACATTTTCGGCGCAAGGGCACTCGACTAGTGAGCTATTACGCACTCTTTAAATGGTGGCTGCTTCTGAGCCAACATCCTAGTTGTTTGTGCACCCTCACATCCTTTTCCACTTAACATGTATTTTGGGACCTTAGCTGGTGGTCTGGGCTGTTTCCCTTTCGACAATGGATCTTATCACTCACTGTCTGACTCCCGGATATAAATGAATGGCATTCGGAGTTTATCTGAATTCGGTAACCCAAGACGGGCCCCTAGTCCAAACAGTGCTCTACCTCCATCATTCTCAAATCCGAGGCTAGCCCTAAAGCTATTTCGGAGAGAACCAGCTATCTCCAAGTTCGTTTGGAATTTCTCCGCTACCCACACCTCATCCCCGCACTTTTCAACGTACGTGGGTTCGGTCCTCCAGTGCGTTTTACCACACCTTCAACCTGGACATGGGTAGGTCACATGGTTTCGGGTCTACGACAACATACTCATTCGCCCTATTCAAACTCGCTTTCGCTACGGCTCCGCTTCTTCAGCTTAACCTCGCATGCTATCGTAACTCGCCGGTTCATTCTGCAAAAGGCACGCTATCACCCATTAACGGGCTCTAACTTCTTGTAAGCACACGGTTTCAGGTTCTATTTCACTCCCCTTCCGGGGTGCTTTTCACCTTTCCCTCACGGTACTGGTTCACTATCGGTCACTAGAGAGTATTTAGCCTTGGGAGATGGTCCTCCCGGATTCCGACGGAATTTCTCGTGTTCCGCCGTACTCAGGATACTCATAGGTGTGTTGTCAATTTCATCTACGGGGCTTTTACCCGCTACGGCTGACCTTTCCAGATCGATTCGACTATCCACAACAGCTACCACAATTGAGTCCTACAACCCCAATAAGCAAGCTTATTGGTTTGGGCTGTTTCCGTTTCGCTCGCCGCTACTAAGGAAATCGATTTTTCTTTCTCTTCCTGCAGGTACTTAGATGTTTCAGTTCTCTGCGTCTACCTTCTAATAGCTATGTATTCACTACTAGATAATATCCTATAAAAGATACTGGGTTCCCCCATTCGGAAATCTCCGGATCATAGCTTACTTACAGCTCCCCGAAGCATATCGGTGTTAGTCCCGTCCTTCATCGGCTTCTAGTGCCAAGGCATCCACCGTGCGCCCTTATTCACTTAACCTTTTCTAACCTTACGGTTAGCTTTTTTTCATTAACTATTAACTAGCGATAGATAATAGTTAATACATTTCACAGTTCTTTAAAAGAAACTGTTCAACGCGGTGTTCTCGGTTTATGTTGATGTCTAACTTCAACTATCCAGTTTTCAATGAACAATCTATATGATGATTTCTCATCAATGGAGCCTAGCGGGATCGAACCGCTGACCTCCTGCGTGCAAGGCAGGCGCTCTCCCAGCTGAGCTAAGGCCCCTATTTAAGAGTAGACCTCTCAAAACTGAACAAAGTAAAACGTAATGTGTTTTCCGTAATTATCCTTAGAAAGGAGGTGATCCAGCCGCACCTTCCGATACGGCTACCTTGTTACGACTTCACCCCAATCATCTATCCCACCTTAGGCGGCTGGCTCCAAAAGGTTACCTCACCGACTTTGGGTGTTACAAACTCTCGTGGTGTGACGGGCGGTGTGTACAAGGCCCGGGAACGTATTCACCGTGGCATGCTGATCCACGATTACTAGCGATTCCGGCTTCATGTAGGCGAGTTGCAGCCTACAATCCGAACTGAGAACAGCTTTAAGAGATTAGCTAAACCTCGCGGTCTCGCAACTCATTGTACTGTCCATTGTAGCACGTGTGTAGCCCAGGTCATAAGGGGCATGATGATTTGACGTCATCCCCACCTTCCTCCGGTTTGTCACCGGCAGTCTCGCTAGAGTGCCCAACTAAATGATGGCAACTAACAATAAGGGTTGCGCTCGTTGCGGGACTTAACCCAACATCTCACGACACGAGCTGACGACAACCATGCACCACCTGTCACTTTGTCCCCGAAGGGAAAGCTCTATCTCTAGAGTGGTCAAAGGATGTCAAGACCTGGTAAGGTTCTTCGCGTTGCTTCGAATTAAACCACATGCTCCACCGCTTGTGCGGGCCCCCGTCAATTCCTTTGAGTTTCAGCCTTGCGGCCGTACTCCCCAGGCGGAGTGCTTAATGCGTTAACTGCAGCACTGAAGGGCGGAAACCCTCCAACACTTAGCACTCATCGTTTACGGCGTGGACTACCAGGGTATCTAATCCTGTTTGCTCCCCACGCTTTCGAGCCTCAGCGTCAGTTACAGACCAGAGAGTCGCCTTCGCCACTGGTGTTCCTCCATATATCTACGCATTTCACCGCTACACATGGAATTCCACTCTCCTCTTCTGCACTCAAGTCCTCCAGTTTCCAATGACCTTCCTCGGTTGAGCCGAGGGCTTTCACATCAGACTTAAAAGACCGCCTGCGCTCGCTTTACGCCCAATAAATCCGGACAACGCTTGCCACCTACGTATTACCGCGGCTGCTGGCACGTAGTTAGCCGTGGCTTTCTGGTTAGATACCGTCAAGGTGATAACAGTTACTCTATCACTTGTTCTTCTCTAACAACAGAGTTTTACGATCCGAAAACCTTCTTCACTCACGCGGCGTTGCTCGGTCAGACTTTCGTCCATTGCCGAAGATTCCCTACTGCTGCCTCCCGTAGGAGTCTGGGCCGTGTCTCAGTCCCAGTGTGGCCGATCACCCTCTCAGGTCGGCTATGCATCATGGTCTTGGTAGGCCGTTACCCCACCAACTAACTAATGCACCGCGGGCCCATCCACCAGTGACACCGAAGCGTCTTTCATACTTTCGCCATGCGGCAAAAGCAATTATGCGGTATTAGCACCTGTTTCCAAGTGTTATCCCCCTCTGGTGGGCAGGTTGCCCACGTGTTACTCACCCGTCCGCCACTCACTTCTTTTCGGTGGAGCAAGCTCCGGTGAAAAGAAGTGCGTTCGACTTGCATGTATTAGGCACGCCGCCAGCGTTCGTCCTGAGCCAGGATCAAACTCTCAATAAAAAGTTGATAACATCTTGCGATGTTTAGCTCATTTGTTTTAAAACTTGCTAGCGAATTGTATTCACTAAATATGGTTTGTTTCTACACAGTAGAAACGCCCTACACATTTGGTTCGTCTTACTTTGTTCAGTTTTCAAAGGTCTAAACTTTGTTGCCGTAACAACTTTTATATCATAACAAGTTTATAATAACTTGTCAACATTTTTTTAAAATTATTTTCATAATGATTTTCTGTTACCGATGCAACTTAATGATAATAACATGTCGATACATAATCGTCAACATTTTTTTATCTTTTTTGTTTGAGTTATTAATATAAATAACAATGAAATTAATATACTACTTATTTAAAAAAAAGTAAACATATTTTTAAACAATTTTTTATTTCAAATTATTTGGTACAATAATAATATATTTAATATATTAGGAGGAAATAACATGAAAATTCTAGTAGCAGATGATGATAAAGAAATTGTGGAACTATTAAGTATCTATATAAAGAATGAAGGTTATGATGTTATACAGGCCTATGATGGAAAGGAAGCTCTTAGCAAAATTATTACAAACCCTGATATAGACTTACTTATATTAGACATCATGATGCCAAAAATGGATGGATTAGAGGTCGTAAAAGAATTAAGAAAAGACTCACAAATCCCCATCATTATGTTAACTGCTAAAACAACTGATATGGATAAAATTCAAGGTTTAATTACTGGAGCTGATGATTATGTTACAAAACCTTTTAATCCTCTAGAAATTATGGCTCGTGTAAAATCACTATTAAGACGAACTAACATGCAAGTTCAAACAGATATACCAGACTTATTAGAAGTGGGTCCACTTATTATAAAAAAAGATTCTCACGAAGTTGAGACTGAGAAAGGAATAAAAATTCAATTAACTGCTTTAGAATTTGGTATTCTTTACTTACTTGCAAGTCATCCGAACCGTGTCTTTAGCGCTGAAGAAATTTTCGAGAGAGTTTGGCAACAGGAAAGTTTAGTTTCTGCTAAAACTGTTATGGTTCATGTAAGTCATTTACGTGACAAAATTGAAGAAGCGACTAATGGAGAAAAAGTTATTCAAACAGTTTGGGGGGTAGGATACAAAATTGAAGGGTGATGAAAAAAAGACACGTATTAAACTTACCTCAAAAGAAACCAGTGAGTTAATTATTGAGGGGATTATTACTGTCATCTTGCTTATTCTTCTTAATTTAGCCTTATTTATCTTAATTGATCAAATTGTGAATACATCGTTACCCATCGATCAATTTCTGTGGCACATTCAATACAATATATTTTATGATCCTCGTCCGCCCATGTTTTGGCAGCGCCCTTTAATTTTTATGATGATAGTTGCAGATATTATTGTATTATATTGGCGATTAATTAGGCGTTATAAGCAGATGCAACAACAACATATTATTAGTGAACTACACTATATATCAAACGGACATTACGATCACCGTATTCCATTTGAATTAAAAGGGGATTTAGGTAGGCTTATTACAAGTATAAATGCTTTGGTAGATAGTACAGTGGAAGCCCTAGAGGAAGAGCGTCGTATCGAACAGTCAAAAGATGAATTAATTACTAACGTTAGCCATGATATTAGAACACCGCTCACATCAATTATCGGATACCTTGGCCTAATTGAAGAAGGAAAATACAATAATAAAGAAGATTTATTGAAATACACACATACTGCTTATTTAAAATCTAGACAAATGAAAGTATTGGTTGATGATTTATTTGAATACACCAAAGTGAGACAATCAAATGTTCCACTAAATGCTATGACTTTTGATATGAACCAACTCATTGGCCAACTAACAGTTGATTACGAATTAGAAGCATCCAAAAAGGATCGTGTCATTGATTTTTTACCACAAGAAGATACCTTAATGATGAAGGGTGATACTGAAAAACTAGTACGTGTTTTTGATAATCTTCTGTCTAATGCACTCAAATACGGTGTGAATGGGACACAGATTATCATCACATCAGAAAAAATTGGTAATGAGGCGATTATCGTCGTTAAAAATGATGGTAAATCTATACCCCAAGAATCTTTAGATCATTTATTCGATCGTTTTTACCGAGTAGAAGAATCGAGATCTCAACAAACAGGAGGAACTGGACTTGGGTTGGCTATCGCTCAAAGTATTGTAGCACTGCATGGTGGCTATATTTATGCTACATCAAATAATAACTGGACATCATTTACCATACATTTACCATTAGAAACAACTAGTCATTCTTGATTTTTTTGTGCTCTTTAATAAAATCTATTGTTTTCTATTGGTTAATTTGTTAAATTAATTTCAGTTAAATATTAGGAGATTGTTTATGACATTACTAAAAAAAAAACGTGCTCTATTTTTTCTACTGTTATCTTTTTTATTCATTCTTCCTGTATCAGTTGTTGCTGAACAAAACAGTTTTGATGTTCCTGCAAAAGCTGCAATCGCTGTTGATTTTGATACGGGAAAAATTTTATATGAAAAAAATAGTGAAGCCCCTCTTCCTATTGCTTCAATGTCCAAGTTATTATCAGCATACTTAGTATATGAAGCAATTGATACAAAAAAAATAAACTGGAATGATAAAGTGCCTTTTGATGATGCTTTAATCAAACTAACTGAAGACCCAGATTTATCTAATATTCCAATCAAAAAAGAATTAACTTATACAGTTGATGATAATGTAAAAGCCATGCTCATTTCTTCTTCAAACGTTTCAACAACTGCACTTGCTAGACTGGTTTCGGGTAGTGAGCAAGCTTTTGTTGATAGTATGAATCAACATATTAAGGATTGGGGTATCACTGATGGCGTATTTATTTCTGCCTCTGGTTTAGATACACAAGATCTTTTAACAGTAGATCGTTACCCAAACTCTAAACCCGAAGATAGTAATATTTTATCAGCAAAAGACATGGTAATCGTAGCTCGACATCTCATTTCTGATTATCCTGAAGTATTAGATATTACGAAACAATCTCACTACACATTATTTCAAGGAACTGATAATGAAGAAACTTTCTGGTCATCTAATTTAATGTTACCGGATTTGTATTACTATACTGAAGGTGTCGATGGATTAAAAACAGGGACAACCCCAAATGCTGGAGCTTGCTTTATTGGTTCAACCATACAAAATGGGCACCGTATTATTACGGTTGTAATGAATGTAGACGAAGAATATGATCGATTTGAAGTCACGAAAAACTTACTCAATTATGTTAATACGAATTGGGAATATAAAACTATTGTTAAAAAAGGCGATAGCGCCGTTGTGAACAACCTCGATGTACCAAATGGAAAGTCTGAATCAGTTGCACTAACCTTAGCTGAACCTATTTCATTATGGGTCAATAAAGAGACGACTGAATTAAAACAAGTTTTTGCTTCAACTAAAGATGCAGTCTCTGCTCCTCTTAAAAAAAATGAAGTAGTAGGCCAACAAATTGTATCAGATAGTGCAGATAAATTAGGTTATCTAAGCGACACAGACAAACATGATGCCACCGGTAAAGTGATCACAAAAACAGACGTACAAAAAGCAAATATTTTTGTAAGAGTATGGCGTTCTTTGAAAAACAGCATACACTAATGCTGTTTTTTATATTATTAATTATTAGAAACGGAAATTGGAGAATAATTTATGAAAAAATCACGTATCGCATATGACAAACTTAAAAGAAAACAGAAGTGGATTGGCTTATTATTCTTTATCATTGGTGTCCTCATAAGTATTAGTATATTAATTACTCTATTGGTTATCTATCCTGATGAGCTAACGGCTATCATAAAGAGTAATAAAACAACCACGCAAACAATTATATCTTCCGAAACAAAAGAATCAAGTCAAACGACAACACAGTCATCTGATAGAAATACAGAAGGAGATTTTATTCCTAGGACAAATTTTGCTCAGACAGCATCGACTCCTTTACTATATCAACCATTAAAACAAGCCTTAGAGCAAAATATCGCCTCAAGAGAACTCTCTGGGACGCTGTTAGCCATTAAAGATAATCAAGTAGTTATGTATAATTCATTTGGCTATGCCAAAGATGTATCATGGAAAGCTCAAGATAGTACCTACATGATTGCCTCTATTCAAAAATTTTATACTGCATTACTTATCTCAACTTTAATCTCTGAAAAAAAATTGACATTAGATACTACTTTAGATAAATTTTATCCAGAAATACCTGGAAGTAATCAAATTACGATAGATTCTCTTCTATCAATGACTTCCGGACTGAAATTAGATTCTAGTAAAATCCCTACTTCCATAAACGAACAAACTGAATGGGAGGAATATGTCTTAAAAAATACGACACATCAAAATTCAAATAAATGGGACTACTCTCCGGTTAATTTTAATTTGCTTGCTATGATTATTCAAAAAATAACTGGACAAACATATGAAGAATATTTTAAGAAGGCAGTAACAGAACCTCTTAATTTAAAGCAAACAGGTTTTTATACCGATTTATCAGATAACACTCATCTTGTCCCTGTATATGAAGAAAATGGAACACTAAGAAAAAAAGATATTCCTAATTATGCTTATGTTAGAGAACTAGGTACTGGAAACATGTTTGTTTCACCGAAAGATTTTGCAACTGTCGTCCAAGCTACTATGGATGGTAAATTTGGAGATTTAAATGTAGTTAAATCTATGTGGTTAAAAGACTCACCTTACGGTACAACTTATTATAAATCCGGTCTTTACAGAAAAGTACTCGATGAAAACGGACCGACCATTTTCTGGGGACACGGTATTTTTAGGGGCTATGAACCCACTGTTATTTTTAATAATGATGCCAGTGACATGGTTATTTATTTCAGTAATCAATACTTAACCAATAAATCGAATACCATCGCAACAAAAGAATTTTATGATATCATTTCTCAAAATGTCACCTTCAATCAATAAAGGAGATTCATATCAATGGATTTAATACGTTTAATTAATTTAGCAAAAAAAGAACCAAAATCTCTTGAAGAAATGGGTTTAAAATTATCAGAAGAAACTGGAGAAGTAGCTGAAGCCATTTTAAAATATAAAAAATCCAGTGGAAGTCAATACAAATGTGGTACGTTAGATGATTTGAAGGAAGAGTGTGCGGATACTTTACTTGTGGCTCTTTCCCTATATTTTCAATTAGAAGATAGTTCTATAGGTGAGCTAAACAATATCATTAATATAAAAGCTGACAAATGGGAAAAGAATATGAAAATCAAAGATTAGTTGACATAGATACCAAAACTAGCTATAATTTTGCTAAATAAACAAATTGTGAAAGACTAGTATTTATATTGCTTGTTTTAAGAGAGTTAGCGGTTGGTGTGAGCTAATAACAACAGATAAAGAATCCACTTTCAAAGCATTTCTAGCGAACTCTATGCACTAAGCTAGAACGGGAAAAGCAATCCGTTAACATACTTACTTAGAGACAATATCTATTGTCTAAAATTTGGGTGGTACCGCGAATTCAATCTCTCGCCCCAGAAAATCAATTGATTTTCTGGAGTGAGAGATTTTTTTATTTTAAAAATTTAAGGAGGAAATATCATGTTAGATTTAAAATTTATACGTCAGAATACTGAATTAGTTAAGGAAAAACTCATGACTCGTGGAGTAGATGGAGAAAAAATTGATGAATTTATCCGTTTAGATCAAGAGCGTCGTGACAATTTAGTAAAAGTTGAAACACTTAAAAAACATCGTAACGATGTGTCTCAAGACATTGCAAAATTAAAAAGAGAAAAACAAAATGCTGATGATAAAATTCAAGAAATGAAACAAGTCGGAGAGGATATCAAAGTTTTAGATGAAAACATCAATGCAATTGATGAAAAGTTAGAATATATTGCTCATACACTTCCTAACCTTCCTGCTGAAGGTATTCCTGTTGGGGAAGATGAAGAAGAAAATATTGAATTAAGAAAATGGGGTACTCCTAGACAATTTGATTTTGAGCCAAAACCTCATTGGGAAGTAGCGGAAGAATTAGATATTCTTGATTTTGAACGTGGTGCTAAAGTATCTGGTAGCCGTTTCCTTTTCTATAAAGGTGCTGGGGCTAGATTAGAACGCGCGGTATATAACTTAATGCTAGATACTCATATCTATGAACATGGTTATACAGAAATGATGCCACCATATATCGTGAATGACAAATCTATGTTTGGTACAGGACAATTTCCTAAATTTAAAGAAGATGTTTTCCAACTAGAAAATTCAAACTATACATTAATCCCGACAGCAGAAGTTCCATTAACAAACTATTATCGTGACGAGATTTTAGATAATGATGCCCTACCTGTTTACTTTACTGCTTTAAGTCCAGCCTTTCGTTCTGAAGCTGGAAGTGCCGGGAGAGATACACGTGGATTAATTCGATTACATCAATTTAATAAAGTAGAGATGGTTAAATTTAGTAAACCCGAAACATCTTATGAAGAATTAGAAAAAATGACCAATAATGCTGAAGCCATTCTACAAAAATTAAACTTACCATATCGTGTCATTGTATTATGTACTGGTGACATGGGATTCTCAGCTGCGAAAACATATGATATCGAAGTTTGGATTCCAGCTCAAGAAACCTATCGTGAAATCAGCTCTTGTTCTAATTGTGAAGACTTCCAAGCTAGACGTGCAAAAATTCGTTACAGAGATGAAGAAGAAAAAGTACAATATGTTCATACTTTAAACGGTTCTGGTTTGGCTGTTGGTCGTACCGTTGCAGCTATTTTAGAAAATTATCAAAATGAAGATGGCAGTGTAACAATACCTGAAGCTCTTGTTCCTTACATGGGCGGAATGACTAAAATTACAAAATAATAAAAAAGCTCCTCCGTTTAGTTTCATTTTAAATGAATTCAACGGAGGAATTTTTTATTGTTCCAGATATTGTGTTACTTGCTCAACAAATTGTTTAAATAATAAGTCTTCTTTTTTCGTTAAGTCTAAAGATAGTGCTTTAACAATACATCCTTTACCTAAAACTGCGGGATAACCTATATGAATATTATCTTTTTCTTGATAAATCAACAAAGGATAAATCTTTTTTTCATCTTTTAAAATAGACTGAATCACCTGGATGTAGTTGAAGATATTCCATAACTTGTCCAATTTTTACGTTGAGATTTCCTATCCCCCAAAACGATTAGCCTCTTTCTTTCATTTTTTCCAATTCATCTTCTGATAACGACACAATGTCTAATAATTTTTGTGTGCCTACCACCACTGTAGTCCATGTGACAAACTGACTTTCCCTATGTTCACCTAACACATCACCATTGATAGATTGACCAGAAACACCTAATTTTTCCCCAACAATACGTTTCATACGATTAGTATCTAAACTCATACCGGTCCCAATCACTCGATATGTTGGAAAACTACTTTCTTGGTAAACAAGGGTTGTAATCACATCGCAAGGATTAGTAATGACTAAGAATATTCCTTTAAACCCACTAGAAACAACTTGTGAGATAATGGCGATACTCATATAATAAAATAGTGGTTTTTACATCTGTTCATCATCAAGCTATCTGTGAGTTTTAAATATTCTACCATTACTTTTCTTTGTTTTTATCAATTAACACTAATCCATCTATTTGACCTTTTGTATATAAGGTATAAGCAATATCTGATTCAACATACCCTAATCCAATAATTCCAACTTTCCTTAAATATAATTCCTTCTTTCTAAAAAAAGAGGCAGGAAAATCCCGACCTCTTTTAATCCATTTTATGAAATTGAATAGTTTGGTGCTTCTTTAGTAATTTGAACATCATGAGGATGAGATTCTCTTAGACCAGCGCCACTCATTTCAACAAATTGTGCGTTGTCTCTTAACTCTTTTAAGTTTCCAGCTCCAACATAACCCATTCCAGCACGTAACCCTCCTAGTAATTGGAAGATAATATCTTGTACACTACCTTTGTACGCTACACGACCTTCAATACCTTCGGGAACTAATTTGTTTGCTTCATTAACAGAACTTTGGAAATAACGGTCACTTGAACCTTTTTCCATAGCTCCTAAAGAACCCATTCCACGGTATGTTTTAAAACGACGACCTTGGAAAATTTCAAATTCACCAGGGGATTCATCTGTTCCAGCTAACATTGAGCCTAACATAACAACATACCCACCAGCTGCTAGTGCTTTAACAATATCTCCAGAGTACTTAATACCACCATCAGCGATGATTGTACGACCATATTCACGAGCGACACCTGCTGCATCATAAATAGCTGTTAATTGTGGGACACCAACACCCGCCACAACACGTGTTGTACAGATTGAACCAGGGCCAATTCCGACTTTTACAACATCCACCCCAACGTCATATAATGCACGTGTTGCTTCAGCAGTCGCAACGTTTCCTGCAATTAATGTCACATCTGGAAAGGCATCACGAATTTCTTTAATTTTACGAATAACACCCGCACTATGTCCATGGGCGGTATCAATAACTAACGCATCAACGCCTGCCTCAATTAAAGCACCCGCACGCTCAAATGTATCACTCGTTACCCCAACAGCCGCAGCAACTAATAAACGTCCATGCTCGTCTTTTGCGGCATTAGGAAATTCAATCACTTTTTCAATATCTTTAATCGTAATTAAACCACTTAATCGACCTTTAGCATCTACGATAGGTAGTTTTTCTATTTTATGTTGCTGAAGGATTTTTTCTGCATCTTTTAAAGATGTTCCAACTGGAGCTGTTACGAGACCTTCTTTTGTCATAACATCTTTAATCATTAAATTATAGTCAGTCACAAAACGTAAATCACGGTTTGTTAAAATACCAACTAATATTCTATTTTCTAATGTATCAACAATAGGTACACCACTAATACGATATTTAGCCATTAAATGTTCTGCATCACTTACTTTATGTTCTGGAGTTAAAAAGAATGGATCGATAATCACACCACTTTCAGAACGTTTTACTTTGCGTACTTCATCTTTTTGTTGTTCCACACTCATATTTTTATGGATAACACCTAGACCACCTTGTCTAGCCATAGCAATAGCCATTTTACTGTCTGTCACAGTATCCATACTGGCACTCATAATTGGAATATTCAACTTAATCTTAGATGATAATTCAACACTTAAATCGACATCGTTTGGCAATACATGACTTTCTGCTGGAATTAATAGAACATCATCAAATGTATACCCTTTTTTTGAAAATTTAGTTTCCCAATTTGACATTAGAAATTCGCACTCCTTTAATTTTGTTTTATTAACAAACTTACCAAATAATCTGTTATTCGTCAATCTTATATAAACGAAAAACCAAACAAATTTTCTTTAAAAAATGTTTGGTCTTCTTATTTTTAAGGACGTAAGAACATACTTCCTTGAATATTGTATTTTTTCTTTAATAAGTAACGGATACCAAATGCTACCACACCTAAAATAAGCGTTAAAACTGGGTCAAGTGATGGATTGATTGCATGTGGGATAAACGCAGATAATGAAAAAATCATTAACCACGGGATAAAGCATAATGCCATAATCCCACCTGTCTTCCATACACCAGGTCGTTTACTTCTATCAGCTCCTGGCATATCGTATATATAAATATAACGATAGATTAAGTAAAATGATAGACCACCTGACATCGCACCAATCGTGATACTTAATATGCCTTGTGTCGGTTGCGGTGTTTTAGAAATCATCGTTAATACACCCGTCATAACAGCTAAAAATGTAAACAATAATAAACTATTATCTAACCACATCGAAGCAAAATTAGTTTTCGTTGGCGTTGCTGGTTTTGTGGTAACAAACACAACAGCTTCCGTCGGTGTCCCATATAATTGTTTAGCGGTTACTCCTGTTTTTTGTCCTTCAACTAATGCTTTTAACATGGTGTTAAAGACTTCTATTTTTTGACGTTCATCAATCACTACACCATCATCTAATAATTTATTTAAATCAAACATAAATTGATTATTTTTTTTTGTTAATTGTTTTTCTAATTCACGATTTTCTGAGACTTTTTGTTGTAACTCTTCATTTGTTAACTCAGTCATTGTTGTCACCTATTCTTTCCATTAAACATTAAAACGGAAGAGCATTACATCACCATCTTGAACAACATAATCCTTTCCTTCTAAACGCACACGACCAGCTTCTTTAGCTGCATGCATGCTTCCATATTCTTTTAAATCAGTGTAAGAAACTGTTTCCGCGCGAATAAATCCTCGTTCAAAATCAGTATGAATAATACCCGCACATTCTGGTGCTTTCATTCCCACTTTAAATGTCCAAGCACGTACTTCTTGCTCACCAGCCGTAAAATAAGTAGCTAGCCCTAGTAAATGATATGCTGCACGAATTAATTTATCTAAACCAGATTCTTCAATACCTAATGCTTCAAGGAAATCTTTTTTATCATCTTCATCAAGCTCTGCTATTTCTTCTTCTGCTCTAGCACATACAGTAATGACTTCAGCATTTTCAGTTGCTGCAAATTCTTTTACTTTTTTTACGTAATCATTGTTTTCTGTATCTGCTATTTCATCTTCCGCTACGTTTGCAACATACAATACAGGTTTTGTTGTTAATAAAAATAATCCTTTTACAATAGGTAATTCTTCATCAGTGAATGCAATCGATCTAGCTGATTTTCCTTCTTCTAAAACAGGCTTAATTTTTTCTAATACTGCTAATTCTGCGACTGCTTCCTTGTCTTTTGTTTTAGCAATTTTTGATACACGTGCAAAACGTTTATCAACTGACTCTAAATCTGCTAACACAAGTTCTAAATTAATGGTATCAATATCTGCTAATGGATCCACACGCCCTTCAACGTGAGTGATATTATCATCATCAAAACAACGAACAACATGACAAATCGCATCTACTTGTCGAATATGACTTAAAAACTTATTTCCAAGTCCCTCGCCCTTACTAGCTCCACGAACAATTCCCGCAATATCTGTAAATTCAAAGGTCGCTGGGACTGTTTTTTTCGGTTTAACTAATTTTGTTAATTCTTCTAATCGATAATCTGGCACTTCTACCATTCCTACATTTGGATCGATTGTTGCAAAAGGATAATTGGCAGCTTCTGCACCTGCTTTTGTTATTGCATTAAATAAAGTTGATTTTCCAACGTTTGGCAATCCAACAATTCCTGCCGTTAATGACATAGTTATTTTCCACTCTTTCTTTTTAATCTTTAAATTAATCTTCTTTTTTCACTAATACCTTTTTCATCTTCTTATCAAATTCACGTCGGGGCATCATCACAATATGCTGACAGTTTAAGCATCTAATTTTGATATCCATTCCCATACGAATAATCTCCCAACGGTTTGTTTGACACGCATGTGGTTTTTTCATTTCGACTATATCGCCTAAATCGTACATACTAAACGTCCCTCCTTGATTCATTTTCTACGTGATATATCTTAACATAATTTTATCAGATTCATACTCATTTATCCTATTTTTATAAGTACAATTAATCAAATTCAATATTTAATAAATCTAAAATACGTGTCAAATCCGAAGAAGAAAGATATTCGATTTCTATTTTTCCCTTGCCTTCTTTTTCTTGGATATGAACACTTGTACCAAATTTATCCATTAATCGTTCTTCACTTTCAATGATATAATAAGGCTTCGGTTGTTGCTCTTTCTTTTTAACAAGCTCTTTTTTAGGCATATCATTCATCTGAGTGACCATCTGCTCTAATTGTCGGACGGTGAGTCCTTCTTTAATGGCTCGATTTGCTACGACTAAAATATCTTCTTTTTTCTTCAATCCAAGTAATGTTCTTGCTTGTCCCATTGAAAGCGACTCTTTTTGTACTAAATCTTTTACTACTTTTGGTAATGCTAATAAACGTAGATAATTTGCGATATATGGACGACTCTTACCTAATTTTTCAGACAGTTCTACCTGTGTTAAATCTAAATTTTTCATCAACATCTCATATGCTTCTGCTTCTTCAAGAGGATTTAAATCTTCTCGCTGTAAGTTTTCTAATACAGCAATCTGCATCATACGCTCTTCATCAAACTCACGAATAATTGCTGGTATTGTTTCTTTTCCTGCCAATTTAGATGCTCTAAAACGACGTTCACCCGCAATAATTTCATAACCTTTTACAGAAGATTGTCTCACAATGATTGGTTGAAACACACCTGATTGTTTAATAGATGAAGCTAACTCCTCTAGAGCCTTTTCATCAAATGTTTTACGTGGTTGATAAGGATTAGGTCTTAATTCTGCTAACGGAATATCTTGAACAGCCTCTGACTGAATATCTACTTCTTCAATTGTCGATAAATCTTGGAATAATGCGTCAATCCCTCGCCCTAATCCTTTATTCGACTTGTTCACGATTCATCACTTCCTTTGCTAATGCTTGATACACTTCTGCACCTCTAGATTTTGGATCATAATCAATAATCGCTTTACCATGACTGGGTGCTTCAGACAGTCTTACATTTCTTGGAATAATAGTATCATATACTCGCTCTCTAAAATAAGTTCGAACTTCTTCTACTACTTCTGAACCTAAATTAGTCCTAGCGTCATACATCGTCAACAACACACCTTCTATACGTAAATCCGGATTAAAGTGTTTTTGTACTAAACGTATCGTATTTAATAATTGACTCAATCCTTCTAGTGCATAATATTCACACTGAACAGGAATTAAAATGGAATCACTCGATGTAAATGAATTGATTGTTAAATGGCCTAACGATGGTGGACAATCGATTAATATATAATCATATTTAGCTTCCACTTCTTTTAGAGCGAGTTTTAATCGTGATTCTCTTGCCATCATAGATGTTAACTCAATCTCTGCTCCAGATAGTTGAATCGTCGCTGGTGCGATATCCATTCCTTCTCTATTCGTTTTTTGAATGACTTCAATGATGGGAACTTCATTAACTAAGACATCATAAATATCTTGAGATACATCCGCTTTACGTATGCCTATACCACTTGTCGCATTTCCTTGTGCATCCATATCTACTAATAATACTTTTTTTCCTTCGTACGCTAAACACGCACCAAGATTGACTGTAGTAGTCGTTTTACCAACTCCGCCTTTTTGGTTTGCTACAGAAATAATTCTAGCCATAATAGGTCCCTCCGTTTCTTACTCATTGTGTCTAATGATTTATCAGGCACCTTCATTTTTATACTAATGGTTTTTTATTTGGTAATCCTGCTTTACGAGGATATTTATTTGGTGTAACTTTCTTTTTATCTATTTCAATAATAAAGCGTTCATCTTGTGTTATAGGTAAACTAACCTCATGTTCTGATACAACTTTACCACCAAGTGTTGCTATTGCTTTTTTAGCTTCTAATAATTCTTCTTCACTCTTAGCTGCTTTCATTGCTAAAAATTGTCCATCTTGTTTAACTAAAGGTAAACACAACTCTGCCAACACATTTAATCGTGCAACCGCTCGAGCTGTCACCAAGTCAAAAGACTCTCGATATAATTTATTTTGTCCGAAATCTTCCGCTCTTGAATGATACAAATTGACATTATCTAATCCCAATTCTGTTGTTAATTCCGTTAAAAATTTAATACGTTTATTCAACGAATCAACAATCGAAATAGTGATATTAGGGAAAACAATTTTCAAAGGAATACTTGGAAACCCTGCACCCGATCCCACATCACACAAAGTTACTTCCTCTTTTGTCATATCTCGTTCAAACGCTAACGTTAATGAGTCGTAAAAGTGTTTTAAATACACTTCTTTTTTGTCTACAATTGCGGTTAGGTTTATTTTTTCGTTCCATTCAACAAGGCGTTTAAAATACAATTCAAACTGATTCATTTGTTTATCACTCAACACGATACCATGTTTTTTCAAATTCTTTTTAAACTCTTCTGGTGTCATTTTTATTCTCCTTCATGTGAAACAATCAGTGTTTCACGGATATGTCCACTTTATCGTATCCATCTTAAAAGTTCAATGCTTAATACGTCAGTTTTAATAAAAAAGCAACCCTAAATAACGAATAAGTTTACTTTTTTTTATTTATAAAATGTTTCACGTGGAACATTTTAATTTACACGACTATTTTCAAAATACTTACGTAAAAAAACAACTATATTTTCGCGAATTGTTTCACTTGCGTTTATACTAGATAATGTATCATTTAAAAAGTCTTCAATTGTTTCATTCGTTACCGATTCGTAGCTAAAATAATTAAAATGTCGTTGCTGAAATTCACGTAAGTCTTTAATTATTTGCTGAAATTCATTAAATAGCTTTTCTTGGATAAATGGTTCATATTGATTCAACTAATTATCTAACTCATTAAGAGATTCACTACTTTTGACTACTCCTTCTTGAATCAATTTAACATACGTTTCTTCTAACGTTAATTCACTATTTTCTTTCAACAACTGTAAGCTTCCTTTAATGCTTCTTGTCCTATCTATCGTTTGTTGCAATAAATCAAATAAATTTCAAAACAAATGATACTCTTTTTCGTACTGTTTTTGTGTCATAAAAATAAAACTATCTTGTTTTGCTAACATTTTTACTAGTTCTCTATCTTGCTTTATTTGTTTGCTTTGTATTGTTCGCTGCATTTGATACGTCAAAAAATCGACACACTACTAATCAATATTGCTAATATAGCCATACCTATTGTCAAATATGCCATAATAGTCACCTCTTCTTAATTATACCAAAACTTCACTTGAATCCTTAAGTATTTATATAAAAAGAAAAGGCCTAATATTAGGCCTTTTCACTATCTATCTTTGCTATTTTCCCTTGTTCGATATAAACCATCAAAATGCTTATATCTGAAGGATTAACTCCACTTATTCGACTTGCTTGAGCAATTGTTTCTGGGCGGATTTTTTCTAATTTTTGAACTGCTTCTGTTGCCAAGCTGTTTATTGCCTTATAATCAATATTTTCTGGGATACGTTTTGCTTCCATACGCTTTAATTTTTCAACTTTATCTTTTGCTTTTTTTATATATCCTTCATACTTCACTTGAATTTCTACTTGTTCAATCACATAACGAGGTAATGGTTTTTCTGGTTTTGGGATAAATTGACCCAAATCATGATAAGTAATTTCAGGGCGTTTTAGAAAATCGCGAGCTAAAATCCCATCTTTTAGCGGAGCCAGTTCTTTTTCTTCTAAGAATGCTTGAATGTCTTTGGTTGGTTTCAAACGAATTTTTCCTAATCTTTCTAATTCATTTTCCACCATCATTTTTTTCTCTTGATATTGTTCATATCTTGAGTCATCTACTAACCCAATGTCATGTCCCATCTCTGTTAGACGTAAATCTGCATTATCATGACGTAATAGTAAACGATACTCTGCACGAGATGTTAGCAGTCGATAAGGTTCATTCGTTCCTTTCGTTACCAAATCGTCGATTAACACTCCGATGTACGCATCGCTTCTTTTTAAAATAAATGGTTCTTTGCCTTGTATTTTTAAGGCAGCATTTATTCCTGCCATTAATCCTTGACAAGCGGCTTCTTCATACCCTGATGTTCCATTAGTTTGTCCTGCTGTATAAAGACCTGAAATCTTCATTGTTTCAAGTGTTGGACGTAATTGATGAGGCACAACGACATCATACTCAATCGCATAACCACTACGCATAATTTTCGCTTTTTCCAATCCTTCAATGCTTTGAACCATCTCTTTTTGGACATCTTCTGGTAATGAAGTTGACAGACCTTGAACATAGACTTCTTCAGTATGTTCTCCTTCTGGTTCTAAAAATATTTGATGGCGAGGTTTATCACTAAAGCGAACGATTTTATCTTCAATCGACGGACAATATCTTGCCCCTACACCTTCAACAATTCCTGTAAACATTGGAGCACGGTGTAAATTGTCGCGAATAACTGTATGTGTATCTAAGTTTGTATAAGTTAACCAACATGGTAATTGATCTGTACGGTACTGATCATCTGTGCTTTCAAAACTAAAATGGTTGGGTTGTTTGTCCCCTGGTTGTTCTTCTGTCACTGAATAATCAATCGTACTTGATTTTACTCGTGGTGGCGTTCCTGTTTTAAATCGTTCTATCTCTAATCCAATTTCTTTTAAGTTATTTGCTAATCCAATTGAGGGCAATGAGTTATTTGGGCCAGAAGAATATTTCAATTCACCAATAATAATTTCACCACGCAAAGCAGTTCCTGCTGTAATGATAACTGCTTTACTTGTATATTGTGTACCCGTACTTAGCTCAACCCCATAACACACATCATCTTTAACTAATAATTTTTCTACGATACCTTGCTTAACAACTAAATTATCTTCTTTTTCTAATGTATGCTTTAATTCTGATTGATACGCATGTTTATCTGCTTGTGCTCGTAGGGCTCTTACAGCTGGTCCTTTACCAGTATTCAACATACGCATTTGAATATAGGTTTTATCAATATTACGACCCATTTCTCCACCTAGTGCATCAATTTCACGAACCACTACACCTTTAGCTGGTCCCCCTATTGATGGGTTACAAGGCATAAACCCAATCATATCTAAATTTAATGTCACAAGTAGTGTACTCATGCCCATTCTTGCTGCAGCTAAAGAAGCTTCTGAACCTGCATGTCCACCACCAACAACAATGATATCATAATCTCTCATTTCAATAGTTTCCATTAATGTTAATCTCCTTATTTTCCTAAACAGAACTGACTAAATAACTGGGTAATTAATTCATCTTGAACATTTTCACCCATAATTTCTCCTAATAAGTCCCAAGCTCTTGTCATATCAATTTGTAATAAATCTACAGGCATCTCTGATTCGATTCCTTTTAATAACTCATCAAGAGCCATATCAGCTTGTTCTAACAATGACACATGTCTTGTGTTAGAAATATATGTTGCATCTTTTTCAGACGTATTAGAAGCAAAGAATGTGTCTTTTATTAACTGTTCTAATAAATCAATACCTCTACCCTCTAAAACTGATATCGGTAAGAATGGTGTTTCCCCTAATATATTTTGTAACTCATCTTTATCTAATTTATTTGGTAAATCATTTTTGTTCAGTAATACAATACGTTGCATATCTTTTGTTAAAGAGATTAGCTCACGATCCATCTCTGTAATAGATTCGCTTTGATTTAACACAAGTAACACTAAATCTGCTTCAGATAATGCTTTCCGACTTCGTTCTACCCCTATTTTTTCAACAATATCTTCTGTTTCACGAATACCTGCCGTATCAATTAATTTTAACGGTACACCACGTACATTAACAAACTCCTCTATAACGTCTCTTGTTGTTCCTTCTACATCTGTTACAATGGCTTTGTCTTCACGCAATAAATCATTTAATAGACTTGATTTTCCTACGTTTGGACGCCCAATAATAGCAGTTGCTAATCCTTCGCGTAAAATCTTTCCTTGTGTTGCTGTTTCTAATAAATGCGAAATATCTTCTTTCACCTCTAACGCTTTTTCCTTCATAAGTTTCGTAGTCATTTCTTCTACATCATCATACTCCGGGTAATCTATGTTTACCTCTACTTGTGCTAACGCTACTAATAATTTTTGTCTTAATGAATGAATTAATTGTGATAATCGTCCATCAAGTTGACCTAAAGCTAAGTCCATTGATTCACTTGTTTTGGCTTGTATTAAATCCATCACGGCTTCTGCTTGAGATAAATCCATACGACCATTTAAAAACGCTCGCTTGGTAAATTCTCCTGGTTCAGCTAACCTTGCCCCCTGTCTTAACAACAACTGTAACACTTGATTAGCTACAACCATCCCACCATGACAGTTTATCTCCACTATGTTTTCTCGTGTAAAGGTTTTGGGCTCTAACATCACAGAATACATCACTTCATCAATCACTTGATTTGTTTTTGGATCCTTGATATGTCCATAGTGAATCGTATGCGTCTCTACTTTGGTCAAATCCTTTTCTTTATAGTTTGTCACGCTTTGCGCAATTGTTACGGCATCATCTCCACTTAAACGAACAATACTAATAGCTCCCTCACCCGGTGGTGTTGATATCGCTACAATCGTATCAAACTCTTTTGTAATATTCATTTTTTACCTTCCTTTCTTAAAAAATACATATAAAAAAGTGCCCACTCCACCTCTTTATTTATCCCATAAGCATAAATAAAAAAGTAGATAAGCACTTTGACTGCTATCTTATTTATAATCATAGAAATAATAGCATACTTTTATAGCTATTGACAATGGATATGATAACAAAAAAAGAAGTCATACAAGGGATGTATGACTCAATAGAATTATTTTTTTAATTCAACAACTAAATAACGATGAGGTTCGTTACCTTCAGAATGCGTTTTAATGTCCTTTTCATTTGATAAAATCGAATGAACTTGCTTTCGTTCAAACGCAGGCATTGGCTCCAAAAATACAGGTTGAGTAGTATCTCTTACCTTATGAACTGCTTGATTAGCTAATCGTTTAATGATTGCTTCTCGTCTTTCACGGTAATCTCCAACATTCACTATAACAGTTAATCGATTTTTCACTAAACGATGAATATAAACCTGTGATAGATACTGAATAGCGTTTAATACTTTTCCATGTTTACCAATCAACAAACCTTTTTTGTCTGTGTCTAAATGTAACACTACATGATTATCATTACGTTGTACTCTTGTCATTGCTGGTGCTCCTAAAGCCGTCGTTATATCTGTTAAATACACCGATAACTTCGTAATAGCCTCATCAAGTGATATGTCTTGTGATTCAACTGGAGTTTCTTTTATTTCTACTTTAACTGGCTCTTGATATTCTATCATGACTTCAGATTCTATTTCTGGTTCTTCGATAATTTCTGTCGTTACTTGAATTTCTTCCTCTTTTTCTTTGGCGTTAATAGAAACAATCGCTTCTTTTTTACCAATTCCTAGAAATCCTTTTTTACCCTCTTCTATAATGGAGATAGCCGCATCGGCACGATTTATACCAAGTGAAGCCAAACCTTTTTTTATAGCTTGATCAACAGTTTCTCCCGTAAATGTTGGCATGATACGAACCCCCTCAATTTATTTTTTTCGTTTTTTTGGAGCATTTGCTTTACGCAGTGCTTTTTCTAATTCTTTTTTTCGTTGTTCTTCTGCTTCTTGTTCACGTCTAATTTTAAATGGATTATTAATCAATAATGTTTGAATTACTTGGAATGCATTTGATATTACCCAATAAAGTGATAAACCGCTAGCTAATTTAACACCCATAAATAAAATCATTAAAGGCATCACATAATTCATCGCCTTCATCGCACCTTGAACATTTGATTGGCTCATTGTTGTTAATCTTGTACTAATAAAAGTAAAGATAGCAGCTAGAATCGGTAAGATATATGTTGGATCAGGTTTACCTAACTCTAACCATAAAAATGTTCCCTCCGTTAATGCTGGAATACGAGAAATTGCTTGCCACAACGCCATCATAATTGGAAGTTGTACAACTAATGGTAAACAGCCTGATAACGGATTAACTCCTGCATCGCTGTATAAACGTTGCTGCTCTTCTTGTAATTTTCTAACCGTTTCAGAATCTTTTGAAGCATACTTTTCTTGTAATTCTTTTAATTTTGGTTGTAATTCTTGCGTTTTACGCATGCTTTTTGTCTGGTAATGCATTAAAGGTAATAAAATAATCCTAACAATAATCGTAAATAGAATAATCCCAATACCAGGATGCCCAAAAGATAACGCTTTTATCGCTTGACCAAAATAATAAACAATATATCGATCCCATAAACCAGTACTACTTTGATTGATTTCACCTGTACCACATCCTGTCAAAATAAAGACAAGAACAAACATGGACAGAATAAATAGCCATTTTTTCTTATTTTTCACTGACTAACCCTCTCTTATTTCATTAAATTAGCTAATTTAAACACATGCTGAATATTTTTCTTTACTTCATCTAAAGATAAATTAATGACTTGAGGTCTTGCAATTAATACAATATTGTAATTCGATTGAACCATCTCCTTCATATCATACAAGGATGTTCTCATTAATCGTTTCACCCGATTACGCATAACAGCATTTCCTACTTTTTTGCCAACAGATAACCCTACACGGAAATGAACGTTTTCAGGTGACTCATAGACATACACTATAAAATTTCTATTTGCAAAAGATTGCTTATTCTCAATAATTTGTTGAAACTCTTTTTCTTTTTTAATTCGATACGCTTTTTTCATATTAAATCACTCTTATCATAGCATAAAGATCGCTTTTTTTTAATTTATTATAAAAAAAAATCACTGATTCGTAGAGTCAGTGATTTATGCCGCTAATACTTTTCTTCCTTTACGACGTCTACTTGCTAATACACGGCGACCGTTTTTAGTACTCATACGTTTTCGGAAACCATGAACTTTTTGACGTTTACGTTTTTTTGGTTGATATGTTCTTTTCATTCTCATACACCTCCTATAAACTAATATGCTTTCTAAATAATCACATTAGACAGACTATGACATTATACAAATAAAATAGTCATTTTGTCAACTTTATTTAAAATCTTTCTCATTATATAGTTATCCACAATGTCTTTTTTTATTCACATTCCTGTTAAAAATTAGACACATCACATTTTTTATCCATAACTTTAATACTAGTTATCAACAATATAACAACTTGTAAAAAAGTTATTAACATTCTAAAAAAATATTGTTAAAAACTCTTTTAAACTTTAAAAAAACAACTCTTGTATTTGTGTAAAACTTGTTGATAACTAAACTGATTATAAAAAATATTCACATTTTTTTAAACTTGTTGATAACTTTTAT